>PWQB01000293.1 GCA_003556955.1 Nostocaceae cyanobacterium CSSed10_463m | reverse complement strand
TCGTTGGCTGCATCCATTAACTCATTCGCTAATTTACTAGCCATTGTGCGACCGGGTCTAGATCGGGAAAAATTTACTAACCAGCGCAAAGCCAGGGTTGTACCACGGTCTGAACGCACTTCCATCGGTACTTGGTAGGTTGCTGCACCAACTCGTCGAGCTTTTACTTCCACCAAAGGTGTGGCGTTTCGCACTGCTCTTTCAAAGGTTTCCAAAGGAGCAGCACCAGTGCGTTCTTCTATAGTTTTCATGGCATCATATACCAGCCTTGCAGCCAGTGATTTCTTTCCATGACGCATCACCCGCCGGATCATCATGCTTACCAGGCGACTGTTATATACGGAATCAGGCGGAACTGGACGCCTTTGAATAACACCACGACGAGACATACTTTACCTTTAATGCGGATTTGGGAACGAAATTATATGCTATCAGACACTGGAAGATATATGAGCGGAGAAAGCCGCTAATTAAACTTTGTCTTTTTTGTCTCCAATTGCAGCGAGACTGACCCATTAATTGGCTCACTACAACCAGAGAAGGCGATAACATCATAAATTTTAATATTTAGATGCAACCGCTGTGATGCCTATATTGGCAAGCTACGCTTTTTTGGATACTGGTTAAAGTTGTCTACTTCTGCCAGTTTCGTCAGGTTTTAGCGAGTTTTTCAAGAAATAGTAAGCGCCCCTAATTTTTCTGGTTCTCGGCGCTGATTACCAAGGCATATCAATCGTTATCCAATACGATTAATCGCTGATTTCCTATTTTTTCGCTTCTTTCGGGCGTTTGGTTCCATATTTAGAACGCCCTTGCTTGCGGTCTTTAACTCCAGCTGTATCTAGTGTTCCACGGATAATGTGGTATCTCACACCTGGTAAGTCTTTCACCCGACCGCCACGAATCATGACTACTGAGTGTTCTTGTAAGTTGTGACCGATACCTGGAATGTAAGCTGTAACTTCAAATCCTGATGTCAGTCTTACCCTTGCTACTTTACGTAGAGCCGAGTTAGGCTTTTTAGGTGTGGTTGTGTATACTCTTGTACAAACACCCCGACGTTGTGGGCATTGCTTCAGAGCTGGAGACTTGGTTTTCTGACGCGCTTTTTCGCGTTCAGTACGTATGAGTTGCTGTATTGTTGGCATGAGTTACAGCGCGTAAAGCTGCTTAGAGGTCTAAGTTTTAACAAATCCTGATTATATCTTTTTTATGGCTTTTATGTCAAACTTATAGATTTTTTTAATTAAGCAGGGCTGGATGTAGCAATAGAGAAAGAATTACCACAGCCACAGGTGGCGATCGCTTGAGGGTTGTGGAAGCGAAAGCCCCCACCCATTAAATCTTCTGAATAATCCAATGCCAACCCATTTACATAATTCAAGCTTTCGTTATCTATGACGATTGTCATCCCGCTCATGTTAAATACTTGATCTTCAGCTTTTACAGTTTCATCAAAAGACATATCATAAAACCAACCAGAACAGCCGCCTGGCTTAATGGTTAATCTCAACAAAGCTTTTGGTTGCTGTTTTGACTGTAATCGCCTAATTTCAGTGATGGCTGTTTGACTCAGGTGAATCATGGAATTTATTTTTTCAACAAAAAACCCATCTTGAATGCTACAGACGGGTGAAGTACAAAAATCTTTTTTTGATTTTTTTGGGACTAAAAATGAGCCTATGCTTTGATTAGGTACGTTTAATCCTGTCTGTTTATTAACTAGATTAATCTTATCACCTCAGCATATCACTATTTAGTGTTTAGTCCGATTCAAAAAAGCTAACAAATGCTAACAAATGTCAGCTTTTTCTTCCTGCTTCATCCTAGAAGTGTCGGCACTATCCAGTCCACAGGCTAACACGGTCAATCTGACCGCTTCTTGTTTGAGGTTGATGGCAGCATTTACGTCTCTGTCACACTCAAAGCCGCAGTGATCACATTGAAACACTCTTGGAGATTTTGAGTTGGGTCTTAAATCCTAGTAGCATGAAGTTATTTTACTGCTAATTCTGTCACCTAGTTGGTAGATGACAGGAATTTTGGCTCAAATGTGATTGTTTATTAGCATTTGTCTGCTTTAGAGAGCAAAACTCTAACTAGCTACTAACCCTGCTTCTTTGACGGTAGTTATTACAGACGGACGCAGAAATATTCAGTATATAGCTTTAAATTATTACACCCTGACTGATGGTAGTACGGTGTTAGCCTTTGGTACGAGCGTAGTCATCTTGGTAGCGAATAATATCATCTTCACCTAAATATTCGCCATTTTGGACTTCAATTAACACTAAAGGAATCACACCAGGATTCTCTAGGCGATGGGATGTACATTGAGGAACATAGGTTGATTCATTGTTGCTCAGTAGTACTTCTTGGTCACCACAAACAACCCTAGCTGTACCAGAGACAACAATCCAGTGTTCACTGCGGTGATGGTGCATTTGCAGACTGAGGCGGTGTCCAGGCTTGACTTCGATGCGCTTAATTTTATATCCTCGCCCTTCTTCCAAAACTGTGAAAGAACCCCAAGGACGTAGCTCAGTTGCCGCCACGCCTTTATTAGCGATCGCAGCAGATAGAGTTAGAGTGTTAGTTTGTGTGGTTTCTTGAAGTTGAGCCATAGTTACCTCATTGATAGACATAACAAACCGTCATTACTTTTAAACATTAATGGCAAAGCTGGGCGTAGTTTTACAACCTGAAAACTAATTAATTTAGTTACACCTTGCTAAACATAGCAAAATTAAACTTAAAGGTGTAAAGCATAACTGCTAAACTTGCCCTATCTATACCAAGTCTTTATCCAAAATCAGGCAGCTTATTCTCAGCTTTAAAAAAGGATTGGTCAATGAATTTTGGATTTTGGATTTTGGATTTTGGATTGACTCTACCCTCAAGTGTATAGCTCTGAGGATTTTAGATTGGCGTTAGCGAAGCGTACACAGCGCAGCGAGTATGTTGGATTAATTCCGCCCTGAAGGGGCGGGGCTTGTACCGAAAATTCTCAATCCAAAATCTAAAATTTTTCGGTCATTGTAAGAAAACGCCAATCCCGTTATGTACACGTCCTGCGGTATTTGGGGAACGGTCGAGTAGTTGTCCTCCCAGATAAAGGCTAGTTGAACTACCACCGTCTAAATTAAGGGCATTCACACAACCAATATTCTTCATTAATTGGGCGTGTTCCGCCAAGGTTGGCCCTAGTCCGCCAGCCCGATTGTGAACAGCAGCAATAATTACAGAACCGTTTGCTGTGGTGCAAATGCCACTGCGAATCGCTTTTTGTGTGCTAAAAGCTTTACTAAACTTTTCCCCTTCCGCATCAAGGACAATTTTATTATTTTGTACCAACAGCGGCCCGGCTCCCATAATCTGGGGGTAGCGGTTAAATTCAGCCGAATTAGTGCTGCTATTAATGCTGACTGCTGTGCCAATGGGCAATTGTGATGCAGTATTAGTAGCGTTGGCACGTAATGTTAATAGGTAGCCATCAGAGGGAATGGGAACAGCTGTTTCACCAGCTTTGCCACCGGGTAACTGATTTGTGACTCGGTTTTTTTGCACAACAATGAGAATTTCGTTGTCTGTTAACGGGGTGTAGCTAGTTCCCCAAGTTGGTGTGTAACGAGCAATACCACTCTGAACGTAGCCACTATTGAGGAAGAGAATCGGCAATCGTTGGTTACTGCGAGTAACTAAAGTTTCTTGTAAGGTGAGACGACCTAAGTAAAATTGCCCGGAATCATTCCAAGCGATCGCTCCCCGGTTGAGAATCGGCCCTGATAACCATTGACCATCCCGCCGAATTGCCCCCAAAGGTAATCTATTATTACGGTTGAAATAACCAGCATTGATTGCGGCTACAGCTGAAGACTGCTGTGCTATTTGAATGAGTGGTGCCGTACCAGTTTGGTTGTTGGGTTCTGCGCCAATGGGTTTTAAAGTTAACCCAGCTTGACGGGGATTAATATCTAACCAAACAACAGGAAAACGTTCTGTACCTAAATTGACTAATTGCTGTCGCCAACGCAATCCAGAAGCCCAATTAATATCTCGTTGTACCAGAGCATCAGCACGAAGGTCAATTACCAAGCGATTAGGGTTTGCTAAGGTCATCACCTGGGGAGACATCCCAAAAGGCACACTTAAACTAAGAATTGTACGATTGTTGACTACCTCCAATTTTGTAATTAGTGGTTCTGGAGTTGGTTGCGCCGGTAATTGTGGGGGTGAAGTTGGCGGCGCATATTGTTGAATTAAAGCTGGGGCGGCTGTGCCTTCTAAGATCACTACCCACTCCCGATTTGGTGGTGCGGTTGCTTGGGTGGTTGGTGTATCAGCGTCCACAGGTCTAGTTATGGGTAAGCCTTGGGAAAGTTGCCAAGGTACTGGACGATCTAAATCTAAGACGATGCGAGCTGTGTTGAAAGGAGGATGGCTGACCCCTGAAGGTTGCTGACTCTGACGAATATTTTGGATTTGGGCTGGTGGAATTGCGATCGCCAAAATATTACCATTGGCTTGAAATTGCCAACCTGCTGTTTGAGCAAAATTAGTAATGTCCACATAGCGATATCCTTTTAACAGTCTTGTAGCTAAAACCAGTGGTTGGTTAGCTAACGAAAACCATTCTACTGGTTGCCTAGCTGCACTGTTGCTGCTTAAAAAATAAACTCCAATGAACTGCCTAAAAGCCCCATCACTGAGATGAGTTGTCACCTGACCGTTGCTTCCACGTTGTTGCAACCAAGCCCCTGACAAGGTACGACCATTGAGGGTAATTTGACTCCCAGCAGCTAATCCTGCGGTGGTTGAGGTGGGTGACTGGGCGAACAACTCTGGAGTTGCGCTAGGAGCTTGGGTAGCAGATAAACACAATATCGTAATGACGACGATGATTGGCGTTATCAACCGGAATAACCTTTGTTGGACCTTGTTAGTAATCAAGCTATGATGTTTTCTGCTGCGGCGATTTGACATTTTTACAGATATTTTTGAAAAGTTTAGTACAAGTCAGCGTCAATAACCCGACTAGTTGAAATCCATGAAAGATATATAGAATCAGCTTTTGGACTTGTGACTTCACGCCGATGCTAGTCGTAGTCAAAGCGGTTAGACCCGGCTCTCATGATGCAATTTCTTGTACAGACGTAATTTATCGCGTTTGAGTCTCAGCACTCAGTTAACTAATTGTGAGGAAATCTTAAAGAATAGGGATTTAATTTTTGGCTAAATATGATATTCTCTATATTGGCTCTCTATCTCTTGTAGAACTTAAAAAGTAATCATACCCATAAAAGCACTGTTACTAAGTGTTTTAACTATCACTTTTTTCAGTCGGATTATACACAGTAGTTGTAGTGCTTCAGACTAGTGAGAATATCTCATCCTCACCGATGATTGCTATTTTAAGTCAGGTCTGTATTGTAGGAATACAGATCATAATGATCAGCAAATAATAAAAAATATATACAACAACAGATATTTCTCGGAATTGTCAACCGTTCATGTTGTATAATACGCTGATTTTGTGAATGGATCAGGATGATTTCAGCCTTGAAAACGCTGGTTGTGTTATTTGTACGCCAAACACGTTTTGCTGGAAAGCTAATCTTAATCTGGCAAGAGGGAATTGAGCAAAAAAATAGCTATGGATAGCACTACGTGGAGCTATCACGATATCAATAAACGGCTGTGAGGGCAAAAATAATTTGTCTCACATATTTCCGCTAGAAGTATAAAAAAGTACTGCACAGATTCTAACAGGGTTAAAGAAGAAAAGAAATCCGAAGTTAAAATTTTTCCCCTAAATTTCGGTTGTTTATGTATTTCTCACAAGAACTAACCTTAGCCCTTTAACTACGCTCAGGACTAGCAAATTTTTCTCACAAATACTGGCAAGATTTGTGACTAACCATCTCAGGAACAGGCTATGAAAGATAAAGCGATGCATCAATCACAAACAATGAAAAATTCAGATATGAACTCTCAGGAGAACTATCAGGGACAAAGATGGTTAGTAGAAGAACGAGATGCCTGTGGTGTAGGTTTTATTGCTCATCGCCAGAATCATGCTAGCCACGAAATTGTTACCAAAGCTTTAGCTGCTTTAACCTGCTTAGAACACCGGGGTGGTTGTAGCGCTGACCAAGATTCTGGTGATGGTGCAGGAATTTTGACAGCTATCCCTTGGGAGTTGTTCCAAAAAGACTATACGCCGGGAAATGTGGCGGTAGGAATGCTATTTTTACCCCAAAATCCTGAAATAGCCGCAAAAATTAAGGCGACAATCGCACAAATAGCCGCAGAAGAGAAATTAACTGTACTGGGTTGGCGAGTAGTACCAGTGCAGCCTGATTTACTGGGGAGACAAGCTAGAGAAAATCAACCCCAAATAGAACAAGTTTTTCTAGGATCAGCAGATAAGAGTGGTGAAGAATTAGAAAGAGAACTCTATATCACCCGCAGAAGAATTTTCAAAGCTACCAAAAATATCTCCGAAGAATTCTATATTTGCTCCTTGTCCAGTCGCACAATTGTTTATAAAGGCATGGTGCGTTCTGCCATTTTGGGAGACTTTTATCTGGATTTAAAAAATCCAGCTTATAAGAGTGCTTTTGCTGTTTATCACCGTCGCTTTAGTACTAATACACTACCTAAGTGGCCTTTAGCCCAACCGATGCGGCTCTTGGGTCATAATGGTGAAATTAATACTCTACTGGGTAACATCAACTGGATGACCGCACGAGAAGCCAGCCTGAATCATCCAGTATGGGGAAATCGCGCCGATGAATTTAAGCCCTTAGTTCACATTGATAATAGTGACTCAGCGACTTTAGATAATGTCCTAGAATTAATGGTACTTTCTGGTCGGAGTCCCTTGGAAGCTTTAATGATGATGGTTCCAGAGGCATACCAAAATCAGCCTTCTTTAGCTAAATATCCAGAAATTGTTGATTTCTATGAATATTACAGTGGCTTACAAGAAGCCTGGGACGGTCCCGCACTTTTAGTATTTAGTGATGGGGAGAAAGTTGGCGCGACATTAGACCGGAATGGTTTAAGACCAGCCCGTTATGTCATTACTAAAGATGATTATATTGTGGTGGCTTCCGAAGCTGGTGTGGTTGAAATCCCAGAAGCCAACATTGTGGAAAAAGGCAGACTTGGCCCAGGACAAATGATTGCTGTGGATTTAGTCAATCATGAAGTGCTGAAGAATTGGGAAATTAAGCAGCGTATCGCCAAGCAGCATCCATATCGGGAATGGTTAAAACAATATCGTCAAGAACTGAAGCACCTTGTTAGTCAGCCTGCATCAGTGAATGGTAATGGCAAGAGTCATTCTCCCACAAACACAATTGTTAACACTGAGCGAAGTCGAAGTGATAAACAAACCTTACTACGTCATCAATTAGCCTTTGGCTACACCACAGAAGATGTAGAAATGGTGATTCAACCAATGGCGGCTGAAGGTAAAGAGCCAACTTTCTGCATGGGGGATGATATTCCTCTAGCGGTGCTGTCAGAAAAACCTCACCTGCTGTATGACTATTTCAAACAGCGTTTTGCTCAAGTCACTAACCCACCTATTGACCCTTTACGGGAAAAGTTGGTGATGTCGCTGAATGTGGAATTGGGTGAACGGGGTAACTTACTGGAAGTGAAGCCAGAACACGCCCGGAAATTGAAATTAGAATCACCTGTGTTGACTGAGACAGAATTGGAAGCGATTCAGTTATCAGGATTTGCAACGGCGGAATTATCCACTTTGTTTGCCATTGCTAAGGGTCCCGATAGTTTGAAAGAGGCTGTAGAATC
>PWQB01000320.1 GCA_003556955.1 Nostocaceae cyanobacterium CSSed10_463m | reverse complement strand
TTAGTAAACCCGCCCGTACATTAAGGCTTTCAGCAATCAACAATGTCCTCAGGTGTATGCGTAGTGCTATACATAGTGAATAGATGGAAAAACTTTCCTCGGCACTTTTGAGAGAAAGGCAACGTCAAGAGTGATATCTCTCCTATCTTCATCTAGTTGAGGAACAAATTAAAAAATCCACCCGTAATGTCTACGAAGCAGTCCTGAAGAGACGAGGCTTTAGACCCAATTTTTTTGTAAGTTTATGTCAACTATTGGTAACTTTTTAAACATTTTTTTAGCTTATTCTTGAGCAATTATCCGGTTAATCCTTATCAAGTCCGGTAAACCAATAGCAAGACGTGTATTTACAGTAATCGATGCTACTGGAAGTGCTATTAACAAAGGGATACCTGCCATGCCTGAAAAACTTGTGCAAGCCGCCATCATTACCTTTTTACTCCATCTCATAGCAATTCTTAGCCCCAATTATCGCATTCAGACAAGGGCAAACTCATCTTCACCTGAAACCCGATTCACTATCGTCAGCTTTTTATTGCGCTCTTTCAAATAAATTAATAGTTAGTTCGGTCGTTTGACGGGATAAGTCGCTGGTTGTATTTTTTGCTGATGTATTGAGCAACAGACACTTTTTTAGACTAACAGTTCTCAGAACAAGTTAAACTGAGCGAATAAGGCAACTATTTGCATGGGAAATTATGACTAATCGCCTTGCTGAAGCTAAGAGTCTCTATCTCCGCAAACACGCCGAAAACCCCATTGATTGGTGGTCTTGGTGTGATGAAGCTCTTGCAACTGCAAGGGATCAAAATAAACCAATTTTCCTTTCCATTGGTTATTCCAGTTGCCACTGGTGTACTGTCATGGAAGGTGAGGCTTTCTCAGATCCAGCTATTGCTGAGTACATGAATGGCAATTTTTTACCTATTAAAGTAGATAGAGAAGAAAGACCAGACCTCGATAGCATCTATATGCAAGCTTTGCAGATGATGAGCGGCCAAGGTGGTTGGCCTTTAAATGTATTTTTATCCCCAGATGATTTAGTGCCGTTTTACGCTGGAACTTACTTTCCTGTAGAACCCCGCTATGGTCGTCCTGGATTTTTGCAAGTTCTGGAAGCCCTACGCCGCTACTACGATACAGAAAAACAAGATTTAAGCCAACGTAAAGCATTAATTATTGAGTCCCTCCTCACCTCTGCGGTATTACAAGATGGAACGAGCCATCAAGTTCAAGAACGTGAATTACTTCGCCAAGGTTGGGAAACTAGCACAGGCGTAATTACTCCCAATCAGTCTGGTAATAGTTTTCCGATGATCCCCTATGCAGAATTAGCATTACGGGGAACTCGGTTTTTATTTCCATCCCAATATGATGGAAAACAAATTTGTATTCAACGCGGACTAGATTTAGCGTTGGGGGGTATTTATGACCATCTGGCTGGTGGTTTTCATCGCTATACTGTTGATCCCACCTGGACAGTGCCTCACTTTGAAAAGATGCTCTATGACAATGGTCAAATTGTAGAATATCTCGCCAATTTATGGAGTGATGGAGTTAAAGAGCCAGCGTTTATGAGGTCGGTGGCTGGAACTGTGGAATGGCTAAAGCGGGAAATGACTGCTCCAGAAGGTTATTTTTATGCGGCTCAAGATGCTGACAGTTTTACTAGCCCGACAGATGTAGAACCAGAGGAAGGGGCTTTTTATGTCTGGCGTTACAGTGAACTTGAACAACTGTTAACGTCAGCAGAACTAACGGAATTACAACAACAGTTTACGATCGCTCCTAATGGTAACTTTGAAGGTAAGAATGTTTTACAACGCCGCCATCAGGGGGAACTGAGCGCAACGATAGAAGTGGCTTTGAGTAAGTTGTTTGCGGCGCGTTATGGGAATCAGCCAGAATCATTGCCAATTTTTCCGCCTGCTGCTAATAATCAGGAAGCAAAAACTGGTGCTTGGCCTGGACGCATTCCGCCTGTGACCGATACCAAGATGATTGTGGCCTGGAATAGTTTAATGATTTCCGGGTTGGCTAGGGCTGGTGGGGTGTTTCAAGCACCGTTATATCTGGAAATGGCTACACAAGCTGCAAATTTTATTTTGCAACATCAGTTTATTGATGGGCGTTTCCATCGACTCAATTATCAAGGTGAAGCAGCTGTGTTGGCGCAGTCTGAAGATTACGCTTTGTTTATTAAAGCGCTACTGGATTTACAAGGTTGCTTCCCAGAACAAAAATATTGGCTAGAAACTGCGATCGCATTACAAGATGAATTTAACGAGTTTCTCTGGAGTGTAGAATTAGGTGGCTATTTCAATACCGCTACTGATGCTAGTCAAGATTTAATTGTCCGGGAACGCAGTTATGCTGATAATGCTACACCATCAGCCAATGGAGTGGCGATCGCTAATTTAGTCCGTCTTGCCCTACTCACCGACAATCTACATTATCTGGATTTAGCCGAACAAGGACTAAAGGCTTTTAGGAGCGTGATGAGTAATGTTCCCCAAGCTTGTCCTAGCTTGTTTACAGCTTTAGATTGGTATGGTAATTCTACCTTAATTCGCAGCACTATTGATCGTATAATTCCTTTGGTTTCCCAGTATCTGCCTGTGACGGAGTTTGTTGCAGTATCTAACTTACCTCCAGATAGCGTTGGTTTAGTTTGCCAAGGTTTACAATGTCTTGCGCCTGCTGAAAGTGAGGAACAGTTATTACAGCAAGTGCAGCAAAGTCAGATGAGGGCTTAAATTAAAGCACCCCACCCCCAACCCCTCCCCGCAAGCGAGGAGGGGAGAGAAAGTATATATTTTTACGCAGGAATAGAGAAACTGTGAAGGAGTTTAGGAAATTGTTGCTTGTTCACAGCCTTGAAACAACAGATTTTAGCACTCAGCACGGGCTAAACGCCCCGCTACCGCTAACAGCACTCAGCACTCAAGAAGCACTCAGCACTCAAGAAACACTCAGCACTCAAGAAGCACTCAGCACTAAACACTCAGCACTCAGCACTCAGCACTCAGCACTCAAGAAGCACTCAAGAAGCACTATTGTATTGGCGGGTGGAAAGAGTTCTCGCATGGGTGAGGATAAAGCCTTGATATCTATTGGCGGCATACCTTTATTACAATTAGTTTGTGGTATTGCCGCCGATTGTACAGATAATGTTTATATTGTCACTCCTTGGCCGGAACGCTATCAGCACTTAGTATTACCTAGTTGCCAATTTATTCAAGAAGTACCTTCATCTCCCTCATCTTCCCACGGGCCATTGGTAGGATTTGCCCAAGGGTTAGCGCAAGTACAAACCGATTGGGTGTTATTGCTAGCTTGTGATTTACCTCGGTTACGGGTTGAGGTTTTGCAAGCATGGGCGGCTGAACTTGATACTGTGGAAGAGCAAGCGATCGCCACTTTAGTTCATCATAGAAAAGGCTGGGAACCTCTATGTGGTTTCTATCGTAATCGCTGTTTGTCCTCACTTTTAGAATTTATTAATCAAGGGGGACGCTCATTTCAGCAGTGGTTGAATCAGCACCCTATACAAGTTTTGTCCTTATCAGCATCAGAAATGTTATTTAACTGTAATACACCAGAAGATTTGGATTTGCTCAAAAATAGCTGGGGACTGGGTACAGTTCAGTCAAAAATTTAACTAGTAATTAATTGCCAAAAATAATTTTTGTGATCTATAAAACATAAAAATTCGCAGTATTGTTGTATGATTATCTATATCATTTCTCAATAAACCTTGTATAGATAATAGCGAGTAGCACAATCTTATCTTCCTGATGGAATTTTTGATTGTGCCTCGACTCGCGTTTTTCAGGTTATTTCTTGGCAGAACTCATGGGTTGTTGAGTGAGTGAATTATCCTTGACATTTTGAATAGAATCACCAGTTATGCTGCGGAAATAGAACCCTCCGACAGTTGCTAAAAATAGAACATAACTAATTGCCTGTACTAAATACAAATGTTCTCTGTAGCCAAACAAAGATTTGAGGATAATACCGGGGAATTGTTTATCTGGTAATACTGCGTCAGTATTCCACACCATTGGCCCCAAAATACAGGAGTGGATTTGATGAAAATGATCGTAATATAAACAAATATTTTCGGGAGTGCTACTGCTCAGGGCAAGATTAGCCAAACCTTCGTCAAAATGCTTTAAGGCGGAGACGACTAACCCGGCAACAATTAACACCAACAAAACGCCCATCACCTGGAAAAACTGGCGGATATTGATTTTTACACCCAATTTAAATAGTAAAACTCCAATCACAGTCGCCCCGATTAAACCAGCTATAGCACCTAAAGCCGGGACTAATCCTTCTTGAAAATTAGCAGCAATAAATAGAACAGTTTCAAAACCTTCACGGACAACGGCAATTAAAATTAAACTGAACACACCCCAACCAGCACCGGAGTTTTGTGTTAACGCCTGTGTAACAGCCCCTTCAACTTGCGCCTTCATGAATTTGGCTTGTTTCGTCATCCAGATTAGCATCCAACTGAGCATAGCGATCGCCACAATACCAAACACAGTTTCTAGCATTGGCTCAACTACTGGGGTGTATTCAGGATTTACTGCCCCTATTACTTGAATTAACCAAGTAAATAACACACCAATCAAGACACTAATTACAACACCAACACCAACACCAGCATATACCCAAGAATTGAGCCGAGATTGGTTGGCTTTTTTGAGCAAAGCTAGAACAATGCCCACAACCAGGGCGGCTTCTACTCCTTCTCGGAGTGTAATCACAAAAGTAGGTAGAGCAGTACTGAGATTCATGTTTGAGAAGTAGAGAGTATTGACATCCTCCCCTCTCCTTACTAAGGAGAGGGGCTGGGGGTGAGGTTCTATATTTGTAAACAGAGTGCAGGAGGGGGAGCAGGGAGCAAGGGGGAGCGGAGAGCAGGCTTGCCCTGAGCGCAGTCGTTTGCGTAGCATCCCGAAGGGTAGGGGAGCAAGGGGGAGTTAGAAATTACTTTAAACTTCTGGTTCCTCTTCTCCCCTGCACCCTGCCCCCTGCACCCGTTCCTCTTCTCCCTAAACCCTAGTTGTTAGCTGAAATCGCGGAGCATTTTTTTCAGTTCAAGATTATGCATCTCTTCTTGCCCAATCATGCCACGAGCAAATTCTTCTAGATAAATGCTAGACCCGGTTACAGTTGTTAACAGATTTTTGTACAAGTCCAGCGCTTTCTTTTCATGAGATAAGCTTTCTGCCAAAATATCTTTGACTGTGTGCTGGTAGGTTTCTTCCATTGGGGCGATTTTCAGAGAGGGATGCCCCTCTAAACCAGTCAGAATTTCTCCTACCTGTTGGGCATGAAGTAGAGACTCACTGGCCTGTGCTTTGAAAAAATCTACGATGGGAATCCGATTAGGGCCAGTCACCATCAAGGAATAATGGGTGTAGCGTACTACTCCCGCTAGTTCAAATTCCATGATGGCGTTTAGTAGGTCAATTGTCTTTTCGTTGTCAAGCTCTTGCATCAGTTCTTAGTTAAATTTACGAATGGGGAGTCATCAGTCTTGAGTGAACGAGGTATAGTTTCTACAGGTATTTCAAGCCCCAACTATTTACACTCCATAACCCTGAATCATGGTCTCACTTCTCCTTAATTCTAAACTGTTCTTTGTCCGCTACCAATTAAGTCAATGCGATCGCCTACAGCAAGGCTTGGCTGATCACCTCTTCTTCTCTGCAAGTCTGCGTGAATTGCTCCAGCAACACATGAAGTCTAAATGATTCCTTGGGATGTTCCCCAAGCAACTACAATAGCCAGCACCCAAAGATAGTAAGAAAAATAGCGGAAACGGGCGCGATACAACAATTTGAGGACTAATTGCAAAGCCCCAATTCCCACAATGGCAGACACCACAAAACCAACACTCAAAGGCACAATGCCGATATTGAGTGTTTCAGCTTGTAGCAGTTCCAATCCTTGTAATAAAGTCCCACCAAGAATGGTCGGAAAGGCAATAAAAAAGCTGTACTCAGCAGCCCATTGTCGCCGAAGTCCAGTGAACAATGAGAAGGAAATGGTCATCCCACTACGGCTTAAACCAGGAATGAGGGCTAATGCTTGTCCTAAACCGATAACTGTGGCTACCCAGGGATTTAATGCTCTTAACCCTCTTGTTTGCCGAATTTTTTTATCTGTCCACCAGAGCAAAATGCCGGTAATGCTTAAAGTAAAACAAATAGCCAGGGGATAGGCAAAGAAAACTTGTTTAATTATCGACATGAAAGGTAATCCTACTAACCCTGTGACTACTACAGAAAGCATACCCAAGATAGCCAGGCGCAAGTAAAGCAAATCGCCTTTGCGCTCGCCACTGGGAAAGATTAAAGAGCGAGTCCGCATCGCTGACAGTCTGAGTTTGATGGGATCATTACGAGATGAACCCAGATCAGTGACGAGATCATAAAAATCCTGCCAAATTCTGATCAGCAGACGGCTGAGGCTACGACGAAAGACAACGACGATAGAAATTAGCGTCCCCACGTGGACAATCAGATCAAAGAAAATCATCTCTGAGCTTTCTGGAGGCGGTAAACTTGATCCCCGTTGAATTAGCCAGTGTTGGGTTAAAACGAGATGACTGGTCGAGCTGACCGGGAAAAACATAAAAATTCCTTGAATGATTCCTAACAGAATCGCTTCAAATATACTCATTGGTATCTTTAGGTTAACTACGTTTCCAGGCTGATACTATTTGCTAGATACGGCAAAGTCAGCATTAGCTCTGGTCAATTGCAGAGGTCATACAAATTACCCATAATACCCGAAAAATTTTATTCGCCCAGATGAGTCACAGGGAAAAATCCCCCTAGTGGGCATTGCCAAAGCTAGTAAAATTCTGTTTTCTATTAATGTGATACCGTAATCACATTCTTTATGTTGTGTGAGTTCACACATTCAAGACAAAATAAATAATGCATATTCCTGATGGATTTCTTTCAGTTCCCGTAGCTGGGGCGACGAGTGTAGTAAGTGCTGTAGCGCTGGTTGTTGCTTGTGGGCGATCGCAAGAAGATATGGGTGTCCGTCGCGCCCCTATACTGGGCTTAACTACTGCTTTTATCTTTGCAGCCCAGATGATTAATTTTCCCGTAGCTGGAGGTACTAGCGGTCACTTGTTGGGGGGAACCTTAGCGGCTATAGTTCTGGGTAGCCCTTGGGCAGCGATGTTGTCCATCACCACAGTTTTTATTATTCAAGCTGTACTCTTTGCCGATGGTGGGATCACAGCCTTGGGAGCGAATATTTTAAATGCAGGAATAATTGCTGTTTGGGTGGGCTGGGTGTTAACCCAAACCTTACAACGGCTATTGGGAGGGTCTAAAGCTCGCTTACCCCTGGCAGCTGGAATTGCAGCTGGTGTCAGCGTCGTAGTGGCAGCCATAGCTTGTGCTATTCAGTTAGTGCTGTCTGGAACTGCATCCGCCGCTATCGTTTTACCAGCCATGACGGGAGTACATATTCTGATTGGCATTGGCGAAGGCTTAATTACTGGTGGTGTGCTGGTTTACCTCGCCAAAGCTAGACCAGATTTGCTCCCAGGGGAGGAAAAAGAGTTTAAAGGTTGGTTAGTGCCTGTAGTCAGCATTTTATTAATTGCTGGTGTGTTATCTTTGGTGGCTTCGGGCTGGCCTGATGGTTTGGAAAGAGTTGCGGAAAACCTCGACTTTATTGATTTAGCGGAGGAAGTACGAATAGAAGTCCCAACGCCTTTTGCTGACTACGAAAATGAATCTTTAGGAATAATTGGTACAAGTATTGCTGGGCTGCTGGGATCGGTTGCGAGTTTTGGTGCAGCCTTTGGGATTGCTAAGGTGGTGAAACCCAAGAATGCTTAA
>PWQB01000003.1 GCA_003556955.1 Nostocaceae cyanobacterium CSSed10_463m | reverse complement strand
TTGACAGCAGAGGTAAAAATACGGCGGATACCTTCAGGGGTAAGTAAAGATACTGCAACTATGGTTTCACCGTTTCCAGGATGGACGACAGAAAGATTTGCAGCAGATGCGATCGCACTGACGACAATTACCATTAAAGATAATAGGAAAAATATTGTCAGTGGGTCAGGGAGTTTATTCCCCACTAATTCAATGAAGGTTAAAGCTTTTCCCAGCCAAGCAAATTTGAGATTTTTCTGAGGATTCATTAGACATTGACCGAATTTAAATATGAGTTTCCCATAATCCTGATAGAGACGCATGAAACGTCTCTACTTTCTCACCACTTTCCTTCTTTTCTTGGCGAACTTGGCGACTTGGCGGTTCGATAATAGGATTCCTAAAGTGACCGTAATTGTCTAGCGCGTACCCGTTCAGCACTACCAGTAGGAATAGAAGCAATTAATTTTTGAGTATATTCTTCCTTGGGTTCTAGATAAATACTCTCAGCCGTTCCTTGTTCGACAATTTGACCACGATTCATGACTAAAATGCGATCGCTCATAAATTTAACTACACTTAAATCATGAGAAATAAAAATATAAGTCAGTTGAAATTCATCCTGCAATTCCTTCAGCAGATTTAACACCTGCGCCTGGACAGAAACATCCAAAGCCGAAACCGACTCATCGCAGATAATAAACTTAGGATTTAAAGCCAGAGTCCGCGCAATACAAACCCGTTGACGTTGACCACCAGAAAACTGATGGGGATAACGATACATTGCATCTGCATCTAAACCCACCCGTTCTAAAAGTTCAACTACACGGTCTCGGCGTTGTTTCTTGGTTTTCCCCACAGAGTGAATTAACAACGGTTCCATCACCGCATCCCCAATTTTCATCCGGGGGTCTAGAGAACTAAAAGGATTTTGGAAAACAATTTGCATTTCTCGCCGCAACTTCTGCAACGCTTCACCTTTGAGAGTAGTAATATTTTGACCCTCGAAAATAATTTCCCCACCCATCGGTTCAATTAAGCGCAGCAAACTTCTACCCAGGGTAGTTTTACCACAACCAGATTCTCCCACCAAACCCAGTGTTTCCCCTGGTTTGACATCAAAAGAAACATGATTAACCGCCATATTGTAGCGTTTTGTCCGACCAAATACGCCTCGCACCGGAAAACCCACCTGGAGGTCACGAATTTCTAATAAAGGTGATTTATCCTTCAGCTTGTCCCATCTCTGAGATATTTCCTCCAGGCTAATTTCTGGGGGACGTGGGGGTTCTTTCGCCTGAATGATTTCCTGACCATTTGGCGTTGCTTCCACACTCATATAATCGGAAACCGTAAGCAGCTTATGAGGACGGCGGTTGAGGGTGGGGCGACAAGCTATTAAACCCTTAGTATATGGATGTTGAGGACTGTTAAAAATTTGTTCAGCTGCACCGTATTCGACAATTTGGCCTTTGTACATCACCGCTACTTGGTCAGCAATTTCCGAAATTAGTCCCAAGTCGTGGGTAACAAAAATCATCGCCATATCACGGCTTTGCTGCAATTCTGCCAACAACTCAATAATAGTTGCTTGAACAGTCACATCTAAAGCTGTAGTTGGTTCATCAGCAATCAACAGCAAAGGATTACAAGAAATAGCCATTGCAATCATCACCCGTTGTAGCTGACCGCCAGAAAGTTGATGCGGATAACGTTCTAGGATCGCTTCTTTGTGCTGCTGGACTAATTTAGCCAACCTTAGCCCCTTTGCTTGATCTGAAGTTTCCAGACACTGCTGTTGTATAATATCATCACTAGGTAGAAGTTTGACTTCTTGCAAAAGAGCGATCGCAATCCGTTTGGCTTCAGTTTCTGAGACATTCTGATGCTGCATAATTGCTTCAGACATCTGATAACCTATCGTAAAAACCGGATTTAGCGAACTCATCGGTTCTTGAAAAATCATGGCGATATCGCCGCCTCGGTGTAGCTGCATTTGTTGCGGGGGTAACTCCACCAAATTAATCGGTTTTGTATTAGGTTGGGGACGAAACCAAACCTCACCACCGCTAATCTTACCGGGACTTTGCAGCAACCCCATCACAGCCAATGATGTCACAGACTTACCACTACCCGATTCCCCCACTATTCCTAGAGTTTCACCGCGATTAATCTCAAAGGATATATTATCCACAGCTTTGACACTGCTACCATCACTGGAAAATTCAACTTGTAGATTACGAACCTCTAGGACAGTTTCACTCATAGGAATCAGGTGATAAAGATTTAGGGAAAAATATTTGGATTTGACTAAACTGAGATTTTGTACCCAATCTTATCCCAATTTGACAAAATCAGGTTACAGTTCCTGACATCGCGTTATCTTGAAAATGAACTTTCACCGAGTGCATCTTTCATGAAAGGTAAGCAAATTTTACTCACCGGCGGTACTGGTGGACTAGGTTTAGGAGTAACGCCAGCAGTTCTCGCCCAGGGTGCATATATAACAATACCTTATCGTAACCCCAAAGAAGTTGAACGCCTAAAAGGAATTCTTTCACCTGCTGATTTTGCCCGGCTGCAATTTATCCCCGCTAATCTGGAAGAAGAAGCCGCAGTAGATCATCTCATTAGTCAAATTGGACGGGTGGATGTATTAATTCATTTAGTAGGTGGCTTTTCAATGGGAAAAACACATGAATACAGTTTTGACAGTTGGAAACGGGAATTGGATTTAAACCTGAATACAACTTTTTTAACTTGTAAATATAGCCTGAAAAATATGTTGTCACATGGCTATGGTAGGATTGTTACCGTAGGTTCTAGAGCAGCAGTTGAACCTGCATCGCAATTAGCAGCATATTCGGCGGCGAAGGCTGGTGTGGTAGCTTTGACAAAGGCGATCGCTGATGAAACTAAAGGTACAAATATCACCGCTAATGTCATCCTGCCTAGTGTGATTGATACACCCAAAAATCGCGAATCTATGGGTGCAGAAAATGCTGATAAGTGGGTAAAGCCCCAATCTCTAGCTGAATTAATCTGCTTTCTGGGTTCAGAAGCTGCTAAAGATATTCGCGGCGCAGCAATTCCTATCTACGGCAATATTTAAAAGACCCCACCCCTAGGGCGTGTTTTCAAAGTCTAAAAGTAGGTTGGGTTAAGCGCAGCGCAACCCAACAAATCAAACCAAATATTGGGTAAAGTTGGGTTTCCCAAAACCTGAACCCAACCTACATTTACGTCTAATTTTGGGTTTGAAAACAGTCCCTAGCCCCTCCGGTGCAAGCGAGGCTACGGTGTAAACACAAATATTCGCCCAGTGTATGACCACCGCCTCGGAATTAACCCTTTTCTATCACTCTAGAGAGAGAAAAATAAATGTAGGTTGGGTAGAACGTAGTGAAATCCAACAATGCCAAGGTCTTTGGGTGTTGGGTTGCGCTGTGCTTAACCCAACCCACGCCTAAATTGATAAAAACCTTGTGAAAATAAGGGTTTTAGATTTTTCTCTAGCGATCAGGAAAAACTGAATCCAGTCTACTTTAGTAGACTTTTGCTATTAGCCATGAACTTTAGTTCTTGGCGGAATATGGAATCAGCGTGTGGTCTAAATACATGAAAACTGCTTTAAGCTGGTAGAGTCAATGTATTTCAGAACACGTTAAAACTTAAAGTTAAGCCTATACCTAAGTTAGTAGTAGACTTACTCCTACGGTGGACGTTAGAGATAAAAATGACAGCTACTGTCATAAATGAAGGCAATAATAATCACAAATTTTAGATACAAAACAGTTAAAGCCAGAGTCAATCAATTTTGGATAGATTGACTGTATACCGATGGCGGGCAAGATGCCCACACCACAAGAGTTTTAGGATTTGCCTCTTAGGAAATATTGGCATTCCTCATCATCAAGAGACTGTGAGTACAAGCATTCAAAACCGGGAGCATATTTATTATGGACTGGTCTAACAATCTACAGCAATTTCAAGACTTTGTATTATTCAAATTTCCCCAACCACCATATTTTTTACTGTTAATTGGCCTGTTAATTAGCCTTTTATCTGGCTTGCCATTTGCTATAACACTGCAAAAACGAGTGCAAGATTGGATTGAAAACCATTCTCCCAAAACTTTACCTAGATGGGCAAAATTACAACTTTTAATTCCTTTTATCGGCACTGTCGTTGGTATTTGTATTGCTTTTGCCTCCATGTTGGAAATTTTTGGTTTACCGACTCTACCTGCTTATTTAATATCTTTACTAGTCACGATTTTAGTAGCTTTATGGGTTTGGTCAGAAATTGGCAACCTCTTAGGTCGAAGACTTTTGCGTTCGTATTTAGCTCAATCTTCAAAATTGTCTCACCAAAGGTAGAAGTAAGTTTTTATGCCCAAATGTAAAGTTTTAATAAGTTTAAATCATGTAAATCAAGATGAAAAATCGGTACTATGCAGTTCTAGAATTGCCAGCTTTTAGTTACTCAAGCTGATATCTCCGTGTTTTGTGGTAGATTTAATAACTAGTAGAACACTAGAATATTTGTACACATTCAGGGTTCATTGAGGCAGCAATTGCAGATCATTCCAGGTTTAATTATTGGGCATCTTCAATAGTGACTCAATTAATCCAGCATTGATTTAGGGGACTTTTTTGCTCAACCTCTGGAAGCAAGTAGCGGGAATGTAAGGTGAACATAGAACAATTCATTCAAAGCACAGAAGCACTGCATAGCCATTTAGCAGATTTGTACCAAACCGCGAGCGTTTTACCTTGGATTCCTCCAGAACTGCTACCCCAAGCTTTTAAGGAACTCTATAGCACCTCCAAAATGGTGCAGTTAGCAGCAGAGGAACTTTATCAGCAAAATGAAAAACTGATTCAAACCCGCAATTGGCTAGAGACTGAACGCCAACGCTACCAAGATTTATTCGAGTTTGCACCAGATGGTTATTTAGTCACTAATGCCGAAGGAATCATCCAAGAAGCTAATCTAGCCGCAGCGCAATTACTCAACGTTTCCAGGCAATTACTCATAGGGAAACCAATAGTTAATTTTGTCCACCTGGAAGAAAGACAGCCTTTTTTGTGTGAACTCAGCCAGCTATGTCAGTCGGACAGAGTTAGAGAGTTAGTAGTACGTCTACAACAAAATCAAGGCGAGTATTTTGACGCTGGTTTAACAGTGGCTGTCGTCCGGAATCACCAGGGTAGCGTCAACTCCCTGCGTTGGTTGTTACGTAATATCAATGAACGTCAGAAAAAGAAAACAGAACTAATCGACAATAACAATGATCTAATTCAGGATCGCCCTGTACATAAACATACTAAAGGAGAAACTATTCCCCTCAATCCTTTAGTCGTTTGGTATGTTCGCCAGGGCTTAGTTAAGCTGAATACTTTTTGTGAAACCGGCGAGGAGATATTGATCGGATTAGCTACACAAGATATGGTTTTTGGCTCTAATATGACTTCTCTACCGATTTATCAAGCCACAGCCCTGTCAGATGTGGAATTAGTCTCAATTTATGTAGCAGAAATAGCAGTTGACCCCATGTTGAGCCATATTCTGTTACCAAAAATCAATCAACGGTTACAACAAACAGAATCTTTTTTAGTGATTGCTGGTAAGCGGCGGGTTGAGGAAAGGTTATACCATTTATTGCAACTGTTAAAACAGCAAATTGGTGAGCCTGTAGCAGAAGGAACTCGCTTAAGTGTACGTTTAACTCATGAAGATATTGCCAGTGCGTGCTGTACTACTAGAGTGACAATTACCCGATTGATGGGAAAATTACAACAACAAGGTTTAATTAGTTTTGACTCCAAAAAATATATTCTTTTGAAAGACTAATGGTAAATTAATATAGGAATCCGGTTTGGTTTATTTTCGCGTAGCGTGGCGTAAAGCCTGACGGCATAGCTGCGCTTAGAGCCATATTTACTCGTAGAGGTAGGGAACAGGGAACAGGGAACAGGGAACAGGGAACAGGGAAGAAGAAATCAAGGTATAGGTCGTTTTGTTCAAAATCCAAATAGGAGTCCTATATGTAGTAGAGACGTTCCGGCGGAACGTCTCTACATGGAATAAAATATCAAGAATAATTGAACGCAGATGGACGCAGATTAACATAGATAAACATGGATTAATCAAGGAAGTTCAGGATAGAAATCTGCTTTGATGTTTGAAATTACCAGGTAGGGAGCAGGGAAAAAATTAACTATTTTCCCCTTATCTCCCTGATCATCATCTTCCTCGGCTAACTCCTAACATAAACTTTGAATCCCAAGTGTAGTAGCCAATTTTGTCAGGTACTCTCGAAAATCGCCCGGTGCGATAGCCTCGTGATAGTTCATTGAGGACTTTAGTTTTGACTTCTCTCACTTGCTGATCATCTAGTTCTCCATAAAGACCTGTGATGATTTCGGCTACACTGAAAACTCTCCCAGAATATTTTTCTAAGAAATCAGACAGAGCATCTATTAAGAATTTACCCTCAAATTCTGCCAGCATGGAGACGACATTTTTATTCGAGCTGGGAAGCGGTTTCTTCTTTTTGTACTTGTCAGGGTGAGAGTAACCTTTAGTCTGATTGGAGTTGACTAAACTTAAATTTAGAGTGTAACAACCAGGTTCGTCAGGAATCCCCCACCAAGCTTTTCTTTCTCTACCCTGTGTTAGCGAGGATTGGACTCTACCTTTGACGACTTTAAAGATAGACGGTTCTAACTCTCCATAAAGCGATCGCACGATAAAATCTATATGACAAACAGTGCCAATATGTTCTTCCAACAGACTTTTAATAGCTTCCATCCGACTTTGAGGTTGATACTCCGGTAGCATGGGAATATCTGGCACTTTGATTGATTTATCTGGACTCTCTGTCGTTATCGCCTCTAAATCATCCCTCTCCCAGTCGTTGGAGTCTGAAAATTCAGCCTCGGTAGGATCAGGTGGCGGAGGTGAAGCAGAAGCCTCTCGCAGCATCTTCACTGTTTTCCCATTGCCATTAGTATCAGATAAAGAAGACCAGTTAGACAACAAAGCATCTACATGATTGAGTTGCGATCGCGCCTGTGTGTACAAGCTTTCATACTCTTCTACCAAGCGAGCATAGTAGTCTCGTAGTTCTAATAGTGGAGAGATAAAAGCTTGGGGTGGTTTTGATGGTAAGAAATTATTCATAAAACTTTGAATCACTCTAAATCGATATCACTCTTGTAATTCATGGCTCTAGGTTTTGCTTTTTGAGATGACTGATGGGATTTTCTTGGTGCTTGAGGTGGTCGGCATTCCTCGCAATATAATGGACGCGGACCGAAAGTTTCCCGTTGAGTAGTTTGGTCACATTGCTTACAGACAAAATGGAAAACACGAGTATGAATCTGTCTTTTATGAGCGCGGACAGTATATTCCCTAACATCAATGAACTTACTAGGCATAATCCAAAGGAGTGAATTTGATTCCTATTAATATAGCTATTCAAGCGAATTACATCGTATCCGTGTATGTTCAATTGTAAGTTTCATCCAAATCAGTGATTTTGACTCAGAGTAACTTGGGAGTAACCAAGAGGCTATCTGCTGAAGATACATATAGTTAATTATCACCATTCAAGTGTCTATCTCTTCTATACCTCTGGGGTACTAAATATCGACATTAGACATATTTCTCCAAAAAATTATGACAAATTGGCAGGATTGTTTATATTGCACTTCAGGTAATCAGTTTTTATGCTTGTCCGCAAATGTAATTAAAAACCGCCTCACAATAGCAGGGGGCGGTAATCTGATGAAACCGGATTAGACAAACATCTCCGATCAAGAATTTAGAGAATTTATATGCCATGTCGCTAGAAGGTTTAACTACAGCAGGTTGCAGGTAAACCTTGTCTACTTTGAGAACTGTAGTTTTTAGTCAAGATGGTGAGATTGCTTCCTTACGTCGCAATGACAACAACTCCACTTTTCAT
>PWQB01000669.1 GCA_003556955.1 Nostocaceae cyanobacterium CSSed10_463m | reverse complement strand
TGTGGGTGAAGGGCTAGTTAAGGAAAAGGTGGAATTTATGGGCAGGGTCCTATTTATCCCTATTTTCTTAGTTAATTTTGGCTCAATGATTAATCTGGCAAATTTGATTACCAGCATTGAAACCCTGAAATTAACACTTTTTCTGGTAGTCGGCTTAATTAGCAGCAAATTTATTGCCGCTTTATTCACAAAACTGCTTTACCGCTACAGTTGGGAAGAAATGCTGTGTATGTGGTCCCTATCATTACCTCAGATGGGTACGACTTTAGCCGCAACTGTCGTGGGATATCGGGTTGGTTTACTGCCAGTACCAGTGTTAAATAGTGTCATGGTTTTAATGGTTGTTACCTCAATCTTAGGGCTATGGATCACCAATCAGACCGCCACGGCTTTGGTTTCCACAACAGTGACAAAAGCACCTGTCACAGATATCTTTGAGCATCAATCAGCAGCAAAACCCAGTTCTTTGAAGATAGTTGTACCTATATATAATCCTCAAACTCAGCAGTATTTGCTAGAAATGGCGGCATTATTAGCCAGTCAAGCCCAAGGAAAAATTGTACCATTAGCGATCGCCACTGCTACGGCTCAAATGGATGCACCACAGTTAGAAACTTGTCTGCGCCGCAGTGAACGGCTACTGGCAAAAGCTACAGCCCAAAGTCGATTGTTAGGAGTAGAAGCCGAACCATTACTGCGAATTGATGATGCTTTTGCTCTAGGTATTAGTAGGGCGGCTCGTGAACAACAGGCGAATTTAATTATCATGGGTTGGGGTAAACGGACTGGGTTAAAAGCGCGTTTATTTGGCAATGTGATTGATCATGTAGTTTGGGCTGCTCATTGTCCAGTGGCGGTGACTCGTCTGATAGACTCACCCAAAAAAATTCAACGCATCTTAGTACCCTTAGAAAATTTAACAGCATCGTCATTGCAATCTGTCCAATTTGCCCAGATGTTAGCTGAGGCTAATCAAGCTCAAGTTACTGTCCTTCATGTGTGCATGAGTGAGGGTCGTTCTTACCATAAACAGCGCCGCAGTGGTTCCAAAACAATTGCCGCCAGACAATCGCACCTGGCTTTTTTAATGTCTCAATTAGCTGTGCCTCATCCCCCAGAAATTCAAGTCATCGCTCATGACAATGCTGCCCAAGCAATTTTACAGGCTGCAAGATTATATGATTTAGTCGTGTTACCTTTTACGCGTAATCCTCCCAATCCGGGTGGGTTAGCTATTAGCGATGTTACTACCCAGTTAGCTGGGCAACTTACCTGCTCTATTGTCATGCTAGGAGAACCGCAAGACACTCAAGCGACAATGCCAATACCAGAAGTTTCTCACTCTACAACTGCGGTCTAGTCCAGGAAAAAAATTGTACTCCATCCTGCTGTATACACACACAAGTCCAAAAAATTTTCATTTGGGTAGGGTCTGTTAGAACTCACATCCATAACGCACCGAGTATCTGGGATGGTGTAGTACAAGTCAAAAGCTTGCGGTGAATTGGGTTTGGATTTTTATCATATCCTCATGGCCTTGTCTGTTCCTATATGTTGCTATACAAAGGAATTTAACGGCAAAACCTTTATTTGAATAAAGATTTGATGAATTATTCCGCTAAACAAGACAATTTTCCGAGAATATCTGGTAACTTCTAAATGAATTGTCTAAAAGTTAATTTTCAACTGCACAAAATTACGTATATACTGCATTAAAATGTTTGGTTTGAGTTAACTCGGTTGGTTCTATATTTTTGTGGCAAAACTGGGTACTCTAACAATGAGTTATAAAAAACTAGACGTATTGATAAAATAAGTCGGAAGCTATGAGAATTTTGGTTACAGGCGGTGCTGGGTTTATTGGTTCCCATCTGATTGACAGATTAATTCCCGCAGGGCATGAAGTCATTTGTTTAGACAACTTTTATACTGGTCATAAACGCAATATCCTCAAATGGATAAATAATCCCAATTTTGAACTCATCCGCCATGACATCACAGAACCAATTCGCTTAGAAGTTGATCAAATTGATCATCTAGCTCGTCCAGCTTCCCCTGTACATTACCAGTACAACCCCGTTAAACCCGTTAAAACTAACGTCATGGGGACAATGAATATGTTGGGACTAGCTAAACGGGTTAAGGCGAGGTTCTTTTTAGCGTCAACCAGCGAAGTTTATGGCGATCCCGAAGTTCATCCCCAACCAGAAGAGTATCGGGGTAGTGTTAATCCTATCGGTATCCGTTCATGTTACGACGAAGGTAAACGCATTGCCGAAACTTTAGCATTTGATTATTACAGACAAAATAAAGTCGAAATTCGGGTGGCGCGGATTTTCAATACCTACGGCCCAAGAATGTTAGAAAATGATGGTCGGGTAGTGAGCAATTTCATAGTCCAAGCCTTGCAGGGTAATCCTTTGACGGTGTACGGGGATGGTTCGCAAACTCGGAGTTTCTGTTACGTTTCTGATTTAGTAGATGGGTTTATTCGCCTGATGAATGGCGATTATGTTGGCCCGGTTAATTTGGGTGATCCTGGGGAATATACCATTTTGGAATTAGCGCAAGCTGTACAAAACATGGTGAACCCGGATGCTCAAATTCAGTTTGAGCCACTACCTTCTGATGATCCGCGTCGTCGTCAACCTGATATTACTAAAGCTAAAACTTTGTTAAATTGGGAACCTACTATTCCGCTACAAGAGGGGTTAAAACTCACAGTAGAAGATTTCCGTAACCGGATGACAAGCAATACCTAGTAATTAGGTCTGGGGCAGCAATTAATGCCTCTCTAAATCTTTGTACAGGTTCATCCTTTCAACAGCCTGTACTGAAGTTACTGGTTTCACCAGTTGTATAAACGTGTCATATTTGACAAAACTTTTGAAGGATAACCCCAAAAAGCGAGGAGTAAAACTAAATGCGTGTTTGCGTAATTGGTACTGGTTATGTTGGTTTAGTTACAGGTGCTTGTTTAGCTCATATCGGCCATGATGTCATTTGTGTCGATAATAATGAAGAAAAAGTTAAATTAATGAAGTCTGGGCAGTCCCCAATTTTTGAGCCGGGACTCTCGGATATTATGCAGTCTGCTATTCAAGCAGAGAAGATTCATTTTACTACAGATATCGCTGCTGGAGTTGCCCACGGGGAAGTTCTATTTATTGCTGTGGGAACACCACCTTTACCAACTGGCGAAAGTGATACTCGTTATGTGGAAGCTGTAGCTCGTGGGATTGGCGAAAATCTTAACGGTGGTTATAAAGTAATTGTCAATAAATCTACAGTCCCCATTGGTTCTGGTGACTGGGTACGCATGATTGTTTTAGATGGGATTGCAGAACGTCAAAAAACACTTGTCCCCGCAGGTGGAGTACCGAGTGATGAAAAATCACTAGAGGATTTAGCTCAATTTGATGTGGTCAGCAATCCAGAGTTTTTGCGGGAAGGTTCGGCGGTATATGATACTTTTAACCCAGATCGGATCGTTTTAGGTGGTAATAGTCCTAGAGCGATCGCTTTGATGAAAGAACTGTATGCGCCGATTGTGGAACGTCAGTATGCTGAGGATAAATCTTTACCACAAGTGCCTGTACTAGCTACAGACCTCAGTTCCGCAGAAATGATCAAATACGCTGCTAATGCCTTTTTAGCCACCAAAATTAGCTTTATTAACGAAGTTGCGAATATTTGCGATCGCGTCGGTGCGGATGTTACCCAAGTAGCAAAAGGCATTGGTTTAGATTCCCGCATTGGTAACAAGTTTTTAAACGCTGGTATTGGTTGGGGTGGTTCTTGCTTCCCGAAAGATGTCTCTGCACTGATTCACACTGCTGATGACTATGGCTATGAAGCCCAGCTGATGAAAGCTGCTGTTAGTGTCAACGAACGCCAACGCTTGATTGCTTTGGAAAAACTCCAGCAAGTTCTCAAAATTCTCAAAGGTAAAACTGTCGGACTTCTGGGTTTAACCTTCAAGCCAGATACCGATGATATGCGGGATGCGCCAGCACTCAACTTGATTGAGCAACTGAACCGATTGGGAGCTAAAGTCAAAGCTTATGACCCCATTGTTTCCCAAACAGGTTTACGTCATGGTCTGACAGGCGTGTTAGTGGAAACAGACGCAGAAAGACTAGCTGATGGTTGCGACGCTTTGGTATTAGTCACAGAATGGCAGCAGTTTAGCAATCTAGACTACGCTAAGATGGCCAAATTGATGGATCATCCTGTAATCATCGATGGTCGGAACTTCCTCGATCCTGAAACTATGGTTCGGGCTGGTTTCCAATATGTCGGTGTAGGAAGATAACAGTTAACAGTTATCAGTTAACAGTTGACAGTTAACAGTTACGAGTCAAAAGCATAATTGGTTCTAAATCCCCCACTATATCCAGTTATCAATTAAGAGACATAACTGTTGACTGTTGACTAAATCCCCCACCATCCACCTTGCTCACTGATAACTGATAACTGATAACTGATTTAAGGGTTGCTAGGAATACGTTCTATTTCCGCATAACCACTGAAAACTAAATTTTTCCCTTCAGTTTCTAAACGATTCAGTCGCATTTTTACACCATCAAGGTCAAAGCGATCCAAGTCAACCATATTATCTAAAATTTCCGCCAGCGCCATACTCAATGTTTGGGAAATTTCCCGTTGTGCTTCTGGTATTGAGTCAAGCTCAATTTGGGGGTTTTTAAAGGAAATCCGTCGTCGTCTTTCTACCGCTACACTCATGACCATGCTTAGTGGGATGATTTCGCCATTATTTAAATCTGCTTTCGCTACAATCCGCAGATGATTTTCTGCTAAAAGTTCTACTTGAATATCGGTAAAGGAAACTGGTGTACCGCCTGAGATTTCTGTCAAGGAGGGTACTGTGAGGTTAACCAGGTGCTGTGTCACCAGTTTGGCATTGAAGGCTTGGTTAATGCCTGCTTCTGATAGTATGACGTTGGCGATCGCTTGGGTAGGCTGCTTGAGGTTGAGCTTACCACTCAGAACCGCCCCGAAGTCAATAGCAACCGCATCGGTTTCAAAGGACATTTCCTCGACCAAAAAATCCTTACGAATCACCAAGCCAGTACCGCTCATTTTAAAGCTATCAATGCTGCCTTGCAACAGTTTGCTGGAGGGATAGCAGCGCACAAATACTTCTACTGACTTGCTTTGGGTAAACAAGTGGCGAATCGTTTGGCTAGCGACTGTGTTTAGCATTCGCTCTCCCCAATCTGTGCCTTGAGAATCTTTTAAACCAGTAAGTCCGCCGAACATGAAGTTTTGGGTCTCTAGAAGTTCTTTATACTTTTGTAACAAATCGTGAAGAATAGAGCAAGCGATCCCCACATTCTTTTTGCTGATGGTGAGGTGAGGAATAGCTGATGATTGATATTTCAGTGTATCCTATATTACATTATTATATCTCAGAGGCTCAAATTCTTGTTGTTCACGAATCGATTCAACGTCAAAATATTAATTATGGATTAGGTTTTAGCTAAGAGTGCAGATTTCAGGACGTGACACTCAACCCTAAACCGCAAATGATACGGAGGAACAACAGTGGTTACACTACAACTGCGCCAAATTGATGTTCAACCAGGACAATGTTTGATATTACGCGAGATTAGTTGGGCAGAATTTGAAGCAATTTTAGAGGAATTAGGAGAACATCGCGGCGCGAGAGTTGCTTACTATCAGGGAGTGTTAGAAATTAGGATGCCGTTGCCAGAACATGAAAAAGCTAAGATAATAATTGGCGAATTTGTGAAAATTTTGCTTGATGAATTAGAAATAGACTGGGAACCTTATGGTTCAACCACATTTAAGCGTCAAGAAATGTTCGCAGGTTTAGAACCAGATGATTGTTTTTATATTCAAAATGCAGCGCGAATGATCGGTAAAAATAGACTGAATTTATCAGTTGATCCGCCTCCAGATTTAGCGGTTGAAATAGACGTAACCTCAAAGACTCAACTTTCAGCTTATGAAGCCTTGGGTGTTCCTGAACTTTGGTGTTATGCGGATAGTCAATTGCAGATTTTTCTGTTACGTGAAGGTGAGTATGTGCAGGTAAAAAATAGCCCCACGTTTGGAGATTTGCCTGTAGTTGAGGGGATTTTGCAATTTTTGAAGTTGAGCGAGATAGAGGGTGCTAGTGCAGCGCGGCGAGCTTTTCGGCAGTGGTTGCGTTCTCTTCTAGAGGGATGAGTAGAGGTATCTACTCACTATTTACCTGTTAAGCCATCTTGCAAAACTGACTTGTAGTTTAGAGACAAATCCGCTTCTGCTTCACCACAGCCAATAAAACCATTTTGTGTGAGCGAATCTAGAGGTTTTTGCTGCTGAAGTTGCTGGTATTGCAAATCAATAGTAATCCTAATGGCATCGGTAACTGTCTGATGAGTCTGCTGTTGAATGTAACTGAGTTTGTAAGCATCTGCCTCATCTAATCGGGAATAAAACAGCATACTTTGTGAAAATTGTCATCAACTTATATAAAAATTTTAACATTTGATGTCAGAGAAGCAAATTCTTGTTGTTTACGAATATATAGTCGTTCTCGTCTAAGTAGTTACGTGTTCTCTTCGAGAAGCTTCGCCCTTGGCGCTAGCCTCTCCCTTTGGGCTACACACACAAGGCTGAAAATTTTACCTAACGCTTGGTTTCGCCGTCTAGCTCTAAGCTCTAGGATTGTGCCGAAAAGCCTGTCATTGCGAGGAGGAACGACGACGCAATCCCAACGACCAGGGGACAATGCGATTACTTCGTTCCGCTATCGCTGCACTCGTAATGACAATTTAAAGTGTCTATAAACCTTGAAACCCTTGTAGACACTACTTGTGTGTACACCGTAGCTCCCTTTGGGAGAAGGTGAGAAGAGTTAATTAACCAGAAAATTCTAGTCTTAAACACTGTTTAAATTAAAGTCACTTTAATTTAAAACTAAAAAACAGTTTTAGTAAGCCAACGCTGTACCCCGACAATTTTAATGGGGAAAATTCAATTATATATAATGCAAATATAGGACAGGTGCATCAAATATAATGCAAGTATAGGAAAGGTGCATCAAATATAATGCAAATATAGAAAACTGCATCAAATATAATGCAATTCTCATCAGCTTAAAAAAAATATTACCTAACAATATACTTTACACATAAATAGCTAAAACCTTTGCTTGACAAGCAACATAGGCTATGACTCTGTTGAATATAGGCATTTTATAGAGTTTTTTACAAAAATATTTATATTAAGCAAATCTTTTTTATTTTTTTGTCAAAAAGCAATTGTAGTGGTATCATGGTCAATGATAGTAAAATTAACGGCGTGGGTAATTTGAAGTATGAACACAATTTTTGATGATGTCAAAACCCCTGTAGAGACGTTCCATAAAACGTCTCCACACCTAGATTCATGCTTGGTTTCAGCAATGCCGAATTAACGAAAAAGGGGTATAGGTTATTTACAACCTACCCCCAATTACGTAGACAATCAGTGCTAATTGATAGCACGTGTTTTATAATTCTTAAGTCAAACAGCTAACTACGTAGATAACCAGTGCCACCTGGGACTACGTATTTTGTAAATCTGGAGCAAAAAAACCAATGCTACAAACCCATTCTAGCGCAACAACGCCTAAGAGTCAGTCTTTTAAGCAGAGTTTGAGAGGACATCTAATGCCAGTTTTTTTTATTTTGGCATTAACGACAGTTAAGCTTGAGGTCGATACCCCAAGTTTAAAAGTGCGACTAAATCTTGTCCCACCGGAAGTAACTAGAATGTTGCTTCAATTGATACAAGGTCAATAATTGTAAGTTAAAAAATAATGGGGTGTGGGTTACGTCCACACCTCATATCACACCAATCGTTAAGCTGGATCATAAATTGCAAGTCAGTATCTCAGTTCAGGTATTGGTTTACCTTCGATTTTGCAAATTAACAAGTTCACAAATTTCAGGATCTTAAGTGAATAAATCAGTGTTAGATGCTTCTGCTTTTTTAGCTTACCTTAGAGATGAAGCA
>PWQB01000024.1 GCA_003556955.1 Nostocaceae cyanobacterium CSSed10_463m | reverse complement strand
TGTCTATCAATTATATTGACGCAAATGTGACATCAAAAGACAAAATTGTAAAAGGTGAAATACAAACAGTATTTGACGGTGAAGCATCTAAATTAAGTGCTTTTCAGAAGATATTGCTGACAGCTAATGGCACGGTTACGTCTATGTTAGAAGCTTATTCTTCTGAATCTATTCAAGTAATTAAAATTTCAGAAAAACTAGCTAATATAGACCTTGAATTACCAAACATTAAGTTGAATCAACAAGAGCAAGTTATGGCTAGAAAAGTTCTGCTTCAGGGAAAGATTAGCTGTCGTAATTTTATCTACGCCGATTCGTTGATCCTGATTAACAATTTGGGAGAAAAATTTAGGGATGAATTGTTTAATACCAATAAACCAATCGGACAGATATGGTCTGAGCAAAAAGTTGAAACTTTTAAAGAAATCATAAATCATGGCAAAGAGTCGGCTAATGAATTAGCGATTTATTTCAATATTAAACCCGAAGAAAATGTTTTTTTTCGCACCTATTCTGTGTCCTCTCAAGGAAAAATTACTATGATTATTACTGAAAAGTTTCCTGAGAGCTATTTTCACCAAAAGTCTAATTAGCATGGTAGGGAAAAGCACAAGATGTATCTAGATAAGTATTCAATTATTCTTCTTGACAGGATTTAAATATGAGCAAAACAAACGATCCCAATCAAAAAACAGATTTCTCAAATGCTATTGGTGATTTAGATGTTGAAATCGAATCAGAAACTTTAAAATCTGCTACTGATTCAGCTATTTTACAACCTGTGGAAATAAAAATTGAAAAGCTAGAGGGACGGCAACGGAAAATTTTTGCTAAAATCCAGATTCCTTATCCATTAGAGCAAGTTTGGCAAGTTTTAACAGACTATGAAGGGTTGCCTGAGTTTATGCCCAATATCAGCCAGAGCCGACGTTTAGAGCATCCGACCGGAGGCATTCGTCTAGGACAAGTTCGGACTAAGAGTTTTATGGGAATGAATTTTGCAGTACGTTCAGTTATCGACGTGGAAGAAAATTTTCCTCACGAAATTCATTATCAGTTAATTGAGGGAGATATGAAAGCTTTATCTGGCTACTGGCGGTTAAAGCCTTGGAGTTTATTTGAATCAAAAGCCGGAATCGCGCTCATTTATGATTTTTTAGTTTCGCCAAAACTCATTTTTCCAATGCCTTTAGTGGAACACGTTTTGAGCCATGATATCCCAGCAAGTATGTTAGCAATTCGTCAGCGAGTAGAAGAGGTTTATGGTTCAAAATAACTGATTTATCTTACTTAACACTTGATTAGTAAACTACCCTTTAACTTTCTCCTCCATTGGCTGTTAGAAAGAATTTTTAAGGATTTTGGTTGATGGATTAGTTTCATAAATCTATTTCTAGCGCCAAGACTTCAACAAAAGAGATAACTCTTTACCAGGGAGAACATTTTACTTGGCATCACTGTTAGCGAGGTTTACAAAAAATGAAGTTACAGATGAGAACACGGAATTTCCCAAAGCTGGTAAGGCATACTTTTCGGAAGCAAATGAAACAAATTTTCCCATCTATTTGTGGCATAGGGGGTTTTTTGACTATATGGCACTTACTCAGTCTCGGACCTGAGACAATCTTGCCTTCTCCATTTGAGGTTGTAACCAGTACCTGGGATTTGATTAAAGATCCGTTTTTTATCAAGGGAGGTAATAACAAAGGGTTTTTCTGGCTGATTCTTGCTAGTCTCAAACGAGTCAGTGTTGGCTATGTTCTAGCTGCATTAGTAGGAATCCCGGTTGGTTTCGTTATTAGTCTGAGCAGCTTTACAAAACAAGCTATTGATCCCATCATTCAGCTTTTGCGTCCCGTTGCTCCTCTAGCTTGGCTACCAATGGCTCAAGCCATCTTCCTCAAACCAGATCCCTCAGCCATCTTTGTGATATTTATCACGGCTATTTGGCCGATAATTCTTAACACTGCTTTAGGTGTGGAACTCGTCCCTAAAGATTACATGAATGTCTCTAAAGTGTTAGGACTATCAATTACTGAGAACTTTGTCAAAATTTTACTACCTGCTACTCTTCCCTACATCTTCACGGGACTAAGGATAGCCATCGGTCTTTCTTGGTTAGCGGTTGTTGCAGCAGAAATGCTGCTCTCTGACGATGGACTTGGCTTTTTCATTGTGAATGCTTACAACAACTCAGATATTAATGAAATCATATTGGCAGTTTTTTACCTGGGTGGGGTGGGTTTAATACTTGACAAGGTGATGGCTTATATATCCTTCAAATTGATGCCGCAGACATAAGCCTTTTCCCAATCAAAAACGGCAAAATACAATAGCAATCTTTTGAAGAATAAAGTTATAAATACTAAAATGTACAATTTTGTTGAAATTAGAAGCATCGATAAAGAATTTGTCGCGCCGGATGGTGGCAGAAATATTGTTCTCAAAGATATTAACCTTGAAATTCAGCAGGGAGAGTTTGTTTCTCTCATCGGCCATTCTGGTTGTGGTAAGTCTACCTTGCTCAATATTGTGGCTGGATTAGAAACATCTACAAGAGGCTCTGTGGAAGTAGATGGTCAACTAGTCAGGCGGCCAGGTCTGGATCGTATGGTGGTGTTTCAGAATTATTCACTCTTACCTTGGCTAACAACTTGGGAAAATATAGCTTTAGCTGTAAATAAGGCAATGCCTCGCAAATCTAGGGCTGAACGCCATCACATTATTGACACTCACTTAGAAATGGTTGGTCTCAAAGATGCTGCTGCTAAAAAACCAGGACAACTTTCTGGCGGGATGAAGCAACGAGTAGCGTTGGCACGCGCCTTAGCCATTAAGCCCAAACTACTACTGTTAGATGAACCATTTGGTGCATTGGATGCGCTAACCCGCAGTTCTTTGCAAGCTGAGTTAATGCGGATCTGTGACATGAGCCACATCACAACAATTATGGTTACTCATGATGTAGATGAAGCACTATTGCTTTCTGATCGAGTGGTGATGATGAACAATGGACCCAGTGCAACTATTGGTCAAATTCTAGAGATTGCTTTTGAACATCCCCGTAGTTTAACAGATATGGTTGATTATCCAGAATATCAGATATTACGCCACCAAATGCTGCAATTTTTGTACAAACAAAAGCACGAACGGCAATTGGAAACTGAGATTGCATTTACTGTGCATAAAGGAGTTTAGAGAGTTTAAATTTCTATTTTTTTATATTTTTTTTACATTTAAAGAAACAAGTTGAAATGGCAAAGCTTTCTAGACGAAAATTTTTGGCATCCGCTGCTGGTGCAGCAGCCTTAACCCAAACTTTAGGTTATTATTCCAGTTCTAATTCCACTTCTACTCAAACAAGTCCTGGTGTTTATGTCGGCTACCGTGATACTCCTGAAATCACAACCGCTAAAATAGGTTTTATCCCGGTTACCAGTTGCTGTCCTTTAATTATTGCTAAAGCTAAAGGATTTTTTGCTAAGTATGGTATGCCCGATGTTGAAGTTGCCAAGCAGCCTTCCTGGGCTGTAATGCGAGACAAACTAATGCTGGGTTCGGAAAATGGAGGCTTAGATGGGGGTCATCTGCTTTTTCCAATGGCATACTTGATGGCGACGGGAGAAATCACCTATGGTCGTAAAGTCCCTATGTACATCCTGGCGCGTCTCAACTTGAATGGGCAAGGAGTTTCAGTATCTAATGCCTATAAAGATTTAAAGCTTGGTCTGAATAGTTCTCCACTCAAATCAATATTTGCTCAAAAGGCGAAATCTGGAAAAAATTTACTCTGTGCTATTCCCTATCGGCGGGTGACTGGTGATTTTTTTATGCGCTGGTGGCTGGCTGATGGTGGTATTGATCCTGAGCGAGATGAATCACTAATTGTCGTGCCTCCCCCTCAAATGGTCGCCAATATGCGGGCAGGCTCAATGGAAGCGTTTTGTGTTGTAGATCCTTGGCATCAACGGCTGATCAAAGAGGGAATTGGTTACTCCACTGTTACCAGTGGGGAGTTGTGGAACAATCACCCTGAAAAAGCACTTGCCGTGCGTGCTAACTGGGTAGATAAATATCCCCAGGCGGCTAAGGCGCTGTTGGCAGCAGTTTTGGAGGCTCAAATGTGGTGCGATCGCTCTGAAAATAAGGAGGAAATGTTTCAGATTATCTCACAGCGACAGTGGATTGGAATGAACACTGATCTAATTCGCGATCGCATGTTAGGTAAATATGATTATGGAAACGGGCGTGTAATAGAAAACAGTCCTCATGCTATTAAATTTTGGCGCGAAAGTGCTTCCTACCCTTACAAAAGTCATGACCTGTGGTTTCTGATTGAAGATATGCGCTGGGGATATCGCTCACCAGAATTTGAAACCAAACCTTTGATTGAGGCTGTAAATCGCGAAGATTTGTGGCGGGAAGCAGCAAAATTAATAGGTCAGGAAAAAGCAATTCCAGCAAGTACATCACGCGGTGTGGAGAAATTTTTCAATGGTTTGAAATTTGATCCTCAAAATCCTCAAGCTTATTTAAATGCTCCTGTGACTTGAATTAAAAAGTGAGCTTTTAGCTAAGGAAGTTGGGCATTACCACTCAGGCATGCAAGTGCTGTATCAGCTTCCAAAATCTTTTTCAGTTGCACCCGTAAACTTGCTTGTAAATCCTCATCCTCTGGATTTTCAGCTACATCTGTCGCTACTTCTATCGCAGCTTCTTTAGCTTCCACCTTGGGAAGTAACTTAGCCCAAATAGCTTTGGCTTTATTCCAACCGTCTTCACCTACTTTCTGAGAAGCCCCTTCTGCAACTTGATTACCCACATTCATCAGAAATGGCAAACAGGGAGCCAGAAATTTAACGATTTGAATGATATTATCCATTACTTTACGCTGTTTAGCGCGATTATTTATACAAGCTTATGCTAAAGCATGATAATTATAAATTGCAGTAATAAGGTAAGCGGTAGAACAAATTTCCTGTTAGTCCGCGCAGGCGGACTTTGTTTGTGTAGCCGCGAATTCATTCGCCAGGACTTCTATATAAATAAGCGATCGCATCTTCCTAACAGCAGATGGATTCACCTCATAGAGTTAGACAGTATTAGAATTATATCCACGCCGTCAGCACTATGACATTAGAGATTCAGATTCCCCAGCCAGCAAAAATGCACGAGGAGGAAGAACAATTTAATTGGCGAGAATGCTGGTATCCTGTTTGCTTTCTCCAAGACTTGCCAAAAAATCGCCCTTATAGTTTTTCTTTATATGACGAACCTTTTGTTTTATTCAGGAATGAAAATGGCATACTGGTTTGTTTAACAGATCGTTGTCCCCATCGTGCCGCTAGACTTTCTGATGGACAGATTATTGATGGTAAAATTGAATGTTCATATCATGGTTGGCAATTTGGTTTTAATGGAGAATGTTTACACATTCCGCAGTTACCAGATGATACTAAAATTCCTTTAAATGCTTGTGTAAATTCCTTTACAGTTGTGGAACGCCAAGGATTAATCTGGGTTTGGGCAGGAAAAACTGCAACTGCTCTTGAGCAACTCATCCCCACTATAGCGGACTTGGAAAAACCAGAATTTGTCCACACCGACTATATGAGAGATTTGCCTTATGATCAAACTTATTTAATAGAAAACTTTGTTGATCCGGCTCATGTTTATATTAGCCATGATGGGACTGAAGGCAATCGAGCCAGCGCCCAACCATTAGAAATGGAAGTCAGCGATTTTTCTGCTAAGGGATTTTTAGGAAGAATTAGACAAAGCCGCAATCCTCAAGCACCTTGGCAAAATTTAGATTTTATTGCTCCTAATTTAGTTCATTATAAATTAAACGTTATTAAACCTGGCTGGTATGCTGGCATAGCTTTATATTCAATTCCTATTGGTAAGGGTAAATGTCGTCTTTTACTCCGTAGATATCGCAATTTTATGACTGACAAATTCAAGTCTAAACCTCGCTGGCTGGAACATTTGCGGCAAAACAAAGTTCTGGAACAGGATTTGCCTCAAATTCTCGGACAACAAGCAGAAATTAGCAGATTAAAAGAGAACTTAAATAAAATTTATTTGCCACTAAAAACATCAGATTTATTAGTAATAAATTACCGCAAATGGTTAGATAAGTTTGGCGAATCTTTACCATATTATCAAGGCTACTCCACTTCTAAAAATTTCCGCAGCCATGATTGCTCTCAAACTTCAACAAATACCAACAGATTTTTACAACACACACTAATTTGTAGTTCCTGCAATCAAGCATATCGGCTCACAAAGCAACTAAAACAAGCTTTTGTAGGTGTTGGTATTGCTCTAGCCGCTTTGGCAATTATCACGGATGGACTGAGTAGTACTATACTCGTTTCTGCGGCTCTGGTATCGGTGGCGTTGGCAGTTATGGCTGAAAAGTTAAAAAATCACTTTCAATACTCTTATACTCACTTTGAGCAGTGAATAGTGATAAATTTTTGGCGTTATCTCATGCAGAGGCGCACCAGGCACAGAGAAGGGAAAAGAGTAATATTAAGAGGGTTTTGAAAATGCAATTTCAGATAGTGCAGGAACATTCTCGACTTGGTACAGAATTATTACAGAAATGCCAGCTTACAGAAGTTACAAACCAACAGATAAATAAATTCAAACAAGCTCTTTGGGAGCATGGTGTGGTTGTTGTGAAAAATCAAAGTTTAACGGCATCGGAATTAAAGGAATTTGCCTACAAAACTTTTGGTGAATCTAATATTAATTATCCACCTAAACCCCTTAATCCCAATATTGATCCAAATTTACAAAGCATTGGTGTATCTATTTTAGGAAATCCACAAACACATACTCAGGAAATTGTTGGTAAGTTTGCTTGGCAATGGCATCATGACAAAGATTTACTGCCCACAACACCAGGTCTAGATATGAATGCTTTGTATGTGGTGATGCTTTATGGAGTAGAAATACCGCCAGAGGGAATCGATGGACAGCCCCACACAACAGCTTTTCTCGACATGATAGAAGCTTACAATAATCTTGAGCCTGAGCATCAGCAACAGCTAGAGCAAATGTTTATGTATCATCTGCCACCAAGAAGCTATCAGCCAGGACATGATGTACCAATGAAAAAACATCCCATTGTTTCTATCCATCAGATAACTGGAAAGAAAGGATTATATCTTGGTTCAGATACATCAATTCCTGTGGGTATGGAAGATAAATTGGATTTAGCAAAACAGTTTTGGCAGGAATTATTTAACACTGTTTTAGAGCGCACACCAGTTTATACTCATGTTTGGCAACCGGGTGATCTTGTGGTTTGGGACAATTCCCAGGTGATGCACGCTGGTATTCCCTACGATGCTAGCAAGTATAAACGCGTCGCTTTACGTGTAGGATTGGTGGATAAAAATTGATATTTTTGGCTATTTTTTAGCAGAAAGAGAAAATTCATTTGTATTTTGTCCGGATTAACCGAGAAACAAATGAATAAGGTTTTATATCAAAACCCCATGCCTAAAACTTATGGACATACCTCAGCGCGTATCAATTCGCTACAAAGATACGTCCTATAACAGTAATGAGATCCGCCTAAAGACCTTCCGACTTGGTTTTAAAATATGGGATGAACAAACTAAAGCAAGACAGACTGAACTGTATGAGTTTATATTCTCTTGCTTAAAACAAGTTGACCGTCAAGACCGTTATATGTTTTCTCTACTGTTTATAGAGTTAACAGAACTCATCCGTAACTCTCGGTTGGACAGAAGCATGAAAGAGGTTTTAATTAAAACAGCTTTTAGTGAGTTTGCTTACGCGTTAGCAGATTTTGAAGATGGGAGTAAATAAATTATTATTTACTCCTCTGAAATAGGCACTACTAATGAGTTTTTAGTTAGTCGATTCCTGGTTCTGCTGGGTTCTCTTGATTCTCATTAATGGGTAGCTCGTTATTCTCTAAATCGGGTGGAGTATTATTCTCTAAATCCGGTGGGGTGTTGTTTTCTAAACCCGGTGGGTTGTTATTCTCCAACCCCG
>PWQB01000361.1 GCA_003556955.1 Nostocaceae cyanobacterium CSSed10_463m | reverse complement strand
GACTAGACCAGCTTTTACCATGTATGGAATGAGCATGAGCTGCTGCTACCACATCGGGACGCGCTGCATGAATTTGGGAATGAATTGCAAAAGCTGCTTGATTTACTGGGTAATTGCCCGAAATTACTTCACCTTGCTGATTAACTAAAATTAAATCACTAACTTTAATTAGACTAAAGTGCATTGCTAAGGGGTTGACCCAAAAATGTTCTGGGTGTTCTGGATCGCGTGCTGTGATGTGTCCTGCAATACCTTCATCGAAACCATAGTGGGCAAACAGGCGTAATGCTGCTGTGAGGCGCTGTTTCCGATGTAGGCGTTCATCTTCAAGAGAAGTAAAGGTTGGCGGTTGGGGTGTATTCGGCTTTTCTTGAGGGATAACTTGCATATTGCCTCTAAAATTTGTTTTTTATCGAAAATATCTATATTATTGCGGAAATTATTGGTAAAAACCTAGAGTAAGCTATCGCATATCCTCAGCAGCACAAAAAAAGATACTACGGCTACATGGGAAAATATATTATTCAGCTATTCAACTCAAGCCGATGACGGGATTTGAACCCGTGGCCTGCTGATTACGAATCAGCTGCTCTACCACTGAGCCACATCGGCGTGTACAGCATAAAATTATAGCACAATTTACTCATGATCAAACCAAATCCCAAAAATCGCCTTAATCCTGAACAATATGCTCGCCTCAAAGCTGAAATGGCAACACCCTATCGTGGTGTGAGGCAATTTATCTATATTGGTTTTAGTGCATCTGCGTTAATTGGAGCATTTATTTTCTTTTTTCAAATTCTGGCTGGACGAGATATTGATAGCGCTGTACCCAATTTGGCTATTCAAATCGGAGTTTTAGCCCTAATGATTTTTCTCTGGCGCTGGGAGCAAAGTCGGCAAAAACGTTCTTAAGATTATTTTAACTTAGTGGCGTTCCCCCAGAACAGGCAAGATGCCTGTTCCACAAGATAGGAGAATTGATGTTCTGGTCTTCCCTTACTGAACAGTTACCAAATAAGGTGAAGGAATTGGTTCAGCACGTCCAGCATTAACTAGTGCCTGGTAAACAAAGGCAGCAATTTCGGCTCTAGTTGCGGGACGATTGGGATTGAGTTGTCTAGCTGTGGGATAGTTAATTACCAATTGTTGTGTAGTTGCCGCAGCTACTGGGCCAATTGCATAATTAGGAATCTGGGCAGCATCGGTGAAAAAATTAAGAGCGTTCGGATTATTAGCAGTCAAACCCAAACTGTTAGCTAAAGAAACCAGTGCTTGTACTCGAGGAATTTGTTGCTGTGGTTGAAATCTACCATCAGGATAGCCGGCTAGAAATCTACTCCGGTAAGCAGATTGAATTGCACTGTAAGCCCAGAAATTGCTGGCTACATCTCTAAAATTAATCGCTGGGCGTTGTTCACTTGGTGGTGTCAAAGCTTTAGTGACAATGGTAGCGAATTGAGCGCGGGTTACAGGTTCATTGGGTTTAAAAGTGCCATCGGGGAAACCAGCAATAATATTTTGCGCTGCTAAGGCTTCAATGTAAACTTTTGCCCAATAACCTTCTGGTACATCTCTAAAGGTAGTTTGACCAGTAGGCAAATCAACAGTGGCAGCAACAAAATTTACTTGACCAGAAATTCGACTTTGATCAATATCGTTGCCAATAGCGAGGATGGTATTTCTAGAAGTGGCATTATTGACATCATGACGAGTGTTACTACGAATGAGGTTGCCACCAGGATTTTCATTAGTACCAAGGTCAGGTTGAGCATTGACAGTGGCTACAATACCATCCCGCTTATTGTTTTGAATGACATTCTTACGCAGAATAGGTCTAGCAGATTCTGAGATAAATAAACCATCTTGGTTTTCAACTATTTGATTACCTTCAATTAGGGGTGTGGAAGTACCACCTATAGCCAGACCAAAACCTGTATCTTGAAACAAGTTATTACGGATTTGACCTTGGGCAGTTCTAGTTATGGAAATCCCGTTACCTTGGTTCTGTACAAATCGGTTATTTTCAACTATGGGTCTACCCGTACCTGTAACAAAAACACCCTCTCTCGCACTGTTGGTGAAAGTATTATTTTTTATGGTGGGATTACTTGACTCTACCCAAACGGCAGTACCACGCTGATTTGGGTTGGTAACAGTTAAACCAGCAATGGTGGTATTTTCAGCAGCTAAGATTGTAATATCTTGTCGGGCAAAGGTAACACTGGTGTAAGAACCACCACCAGTAATCAAAGTTGCTTGACCTTTACTAGATTCATCACCCCGTAGAGTTACACCTGGTTTGAGCAGTAGAGGAAATTGTTCCCCAGATTCGCTGTTATAAGTCCCTGGCGCTAGTTGAATAACTGTTCCTGCTTGGGCTTGTCGGAGAGCAAAAGTAATAGTTTTATAGGGCGCGGCTTCGGTAGTCCCAACACCAGTTGTATCTGTACCAGTTTCTGGATTAACGTAAATTACGCTTGCAGATGTGGGAACTTGCGCTGTTAAAGTTGGTTGGTGCGTTGTACCAGCATTGGCCTGAGTAGTTAGGAATATGGAACCGCCTGATGCAATTAACAAAGCCGTGAGTCCGGCTTGCAAGGGTAAAGTCCCTTTAAGGTGACTTTTGAGCAAAAGGCGACAATTTTTGGCTGATAGCTGGCGTGGCGCAGCCAGAGAAATACGAAAACCCCGATATTTCATTATATGTATGTGGTTAGCTGAACTACAGTTGGTTAAACAGGGTCAAATATAGCAGCTAAGAGCTATTTAATCCATGCCAAACTATAACGAATGACTAGCAATGAATCAGCTAAGTTTCTTATAAAATTTCCCAAACACGGTGTTAGGGCAGCTAAATGTAAGTATCTCTATAGCTAACTTCACCCAATAAAAAGTATATATATATACATACAACATAGGGTTGACCGCAGATAGATACCTAGAGTCAGATGCCGAAATTAAATAGCATGGTTATTATTTTAGGAAAAGTCAACTGATAAATATGCTGTATCGTTTTATAATGCTGCGCCGAGCTTTATTTACAGTTATTATGTGTATGTTATTTTGCCAAACTTCTGCTTTGGCGGCTGAACAAGTAGTGCTAAAGTATGGTATTTTTCGTGAATCAATTTCAGTGGAGGAATTAGCAACTTTTGCTGAAACTGGGGAACTTTCACGTTCACTGCGAGTTAATTTCGCTTTAGCGCAACAAGACCCTAAAGCAATTCGTCCCTATTTAACCACACCTGTTCAAATTGATTTGGTGGTTTTAGATAGAATTTTGAATAGCCCAATTGGTAACGTCATCCTTGATGAACTGAGTCAAGTGATTCATACGCCATCCCGTACAGCTGACCGACAAGCTTTACGCGCAGCTTTGGTACTCTCGGCTAGTGAAGATGGACAGGTGACTTTGCTAGAAATAATTGAAAATTATCCCACAACAAATGTAGAAGTTGATGGAGAACGCTTAGAAAATGCTTACCATCAACTTCGGCGTTTGCAAGTAGGCCTACAAGATTTGCTCAAATTTTAGTAAGCTAAAGTCTCTAAAGTTTCTCGTAAATATCTTTGTACCTGTTGTTCGAGGTGAAGTCCCTGCAATTGCGTATTGTGTTCTAGTTGCCAGCGTTGAAAACCTGAACTAGTGGCGATCGCGCATTTCAGACTATACCAAATTTCCGGGTCGGCAGAAAATTGGCGATCGCTAGCAGATGGAATTTGAGCCATAGTTCCTGATTCCTTCGTTTTAACTTCAACCGTTATGGCAGTTTTCACTTTCAGCAAATATGACGTTGCCTAGATCAAAAAGTGCATAACTCGTTTCACAGCCATCAGGGTCTACTTTAAGGGTTTTTGTGGGTTGATGTTAATCTCTCTCAAGGATGGTAATATCCGAGGCACAATTTGATTAACCCTTACACCCAAAATAGTAAAATCCTGCTGAATCTTTTCTAAAGATAATGGTTCTATAACAGCAAATTCTGTCTCATTGGTCACTAAAACCCGTGCTACACTCACGGGTATTTGTAAAAATAGATTACTAGCAAAAAAAGCTAAAGCAGCTAGTAATAAACCTAAGCTGTGCCATTGGGGTAGAAATTGAGTTAAAGTTTCTAGCCGTGGAACCAAGTCATAGAGTTGCCACAGTACTCCAACTAATAATATAGCTGCCACCAAGGACAAAAAACGATTTAACTTTGTATTAATTAAACAGAGGATTTTACGCTGTTGCTCAGTGAGATTTTCTGGCTTGAGCGCTACGCCCAAAATTGCAAATATATAAAAAGGACGGTGTAATTGCATCCATAACAGGGGTAAAACACCAATACCAGCGACTAGAAATAACTCCATCCACACTGGCAAAAGCGGTTCACCCACAGACAAGAACAATAAACACAGGCATAAAAAAACTGGCAGCATCGCCAATCCAGCGACGTGAATCCACAATATAGGTTCAGAGCGAAATGATGCCATATATAGGAATCTGGTTTGGTTTCTGGATTTACTCGTAGAGGTAGGGAACAGGGAACAGGGAACAGGGAACAGGGAACAGGGAAGAAGGAATCAAGGTATAGGTCGTTTTGTTCAAAATTCAAATAGGAATCCTATACAACTTGTAAGTGCTATCGACGCTTGTGTGGCGTTAGCCCGGTTTGCTCCCAGAGGTATAGGCCAAAGCCGAATAAATTCCTTTTATGAGGTACGGCAAAAGGCTTAACCTCTAGGGCGGATTTCCTGTTTGGGGTAGCAACTGGCATTGCTGAACGCTGTAAGCATCTAGGGTATAGCCAGTGCGGGATGATGAGTTTTGAAGTTGTCCTAAGTCCAATCTTTTCAACTCAAAACTCATCATTTTTACTCGTGACCCAGACATTAGTAACCGACACTATTTCGTCAGTGTAAGTGTACGACGCTTGGTTACCATCTGGTAGGCTTCAATTAGGTCACCTTCCACCCAGTCATGGAATTTATCAATGTTGATGCCGCATTCGTAACCGGAGTTAACTTCTCGCGCATCTTCTTTAACCCGTTTGAGGGAATCAAGAACACCTTCGTAAACCACCTTACCGGAACGACGGACTCGCACTTTGCAGTTGCGAACCAACTTGCCAGACTGGACATAGCAACCAGCAACGGCTCCACGACCGACTGGGAAGACAGCACGGACTTCGGTTTGACCCAGGGGTTCTTCCACCAACTCTGGTTCCAGAAGACCTTCTAAGGCTCCTTGGATATCTTCCAAGAGTTTGTAGATGATATTGTATTCCCTCACATCTACCCCAGCTTCATCGGCGGCTTGTCTGGCACCACTAGCAAAGGTGGTATTGAAGCCAATAATGACGGCTCCACTAGCTGCGGCTAGGTCAATATCTGTTTCAGTGATTTCTCCAGCAGTAGCCAATAGCATCCGAATTTGAACTTCGTTTTGGGGGATTTGTCTGAGAGATCCCACAATGGCTTCCACAGAACCTTGGACATCTCCCTTGAGGATCAAGTTGAGTTCTTTTAATTCGCCTTCTTGTGCTTGAGCCGAGAGAGTTGTCAGAGTCACACGTCCTTGTAACAGGCGGGATAGACGTTGTTTGTCAGCGCGAGCTGCTGCCAGCGCTCTGGCTTCTTTTTCATTAGCGAAGACTTCAAAATCGTCGCCTGCGCCTGGCACATCACTTAAACCCAGCACCTCGACTGCAAAGGAAGGACTAGCAATGTCAACTCGTTTGCCTCTGTCATCGACCATCGCCCGCACTTTACCAAATGCGGAGCCAGCGACCAACATATCTCCTACGTGCAGAGTACCATTCTGAATCAGCAAGGTAGCAACTGCTCCTTTAGCTTTATCCAGATGCGCCTCAATCACTGTTCCCTTAGCGGAACGGTCTGGGTTAGCAGATAGTTCTGCTACTTCTGCGACTAGCAGAATCATGTCTAAGAGGGTATCAAGGTTTTCACCCTTAATCGCACTCACAGGAACCATGATAGTTTCACCACCCCATTCTTCAGGTGTGAGACCATATTGAGTCAGTTCTTGTTTAACGCGGTCTGGCTGTGCGCCTTCTTTATCAATTTTGTTGATAGCTACAACAATTGGCACTTCGGCGGCTTGAGCATGGCTAATAGCTTCTATGGTTTGGGGACGAACACCGTCATCAGCAGCTACTACCAGAATGGCAATGTCAGTTACTCTCGCACCCCGTGCGCGCATCGCTGTGAATGCTTCGTGTCCGGGAGTGTCTAAGAAAACGATTTGCTGCGCTTTGCCGTCGTGTTCTACATCCACATGGTATGCGCCAATATGCTGGGTAATACCACCAGCTTCACCAGAAGCTACTTTGGTTTTGCGAATTGAATCGAGCAGAGTTGTCTTACCGTGATCTACGTGACCCATAATTGTCACCACTGGTGGACGGCGCTGGAGCAGTTCCAGATCCGCCACATCCAACATTTCTGTGACTTTGCGTGCTTCTGCTTCTGGTTCGGCGGTTTCGATTTCTATTTCTAGCTCTTCACCGACCAAATTAATGGTAGGGATATCCAAATTCTGGGTGATACTGACCGCCATGCCTTTGAGGAACAGGATTTTGACAATCTCTGTATCGGCAATAGCTAAAACATCTGCCAATTCTTGGACTGTCATTGGCCCTGTGATCACTACTTTCTCAGGACGTTCCACCTTTGTCTCGACTTCTTGGCGACGGTTGTTGTCGCGGCGAGAAAAGGATCTTTTCTTCCTAGTAGTAGGGGCGCTAATCACTGCTGCACTGGGTGACTGTGCAGAGCGCGCTGCTTTTGGTTTGGGAGGACGGGCGATGGAAAGACTGACTTGGACAGTAGCTGGTGAGTCTTGATTGTCATCGTCGAGTAAATCGTCTTCTTCAAAGTCATCCTCAACAACTGGTTTGACTCGCTTGCCTTTAACGCCTACTTTGCCAGCTTTTTCCTTGATTTCGTCAATAATTTCTTCTTCTTGCCACTTTTTGCCCCCTTTGGCAAGACGTGGTGGGGTGGGGCGTTTTAAATCCAGTAGTTCGGCGGCGACCACCCGATCATTGTTCAGATCCTCTTTTCCTGCTCCGCCTGACATTGGTCTAGGTGGTGTAGCAATGGGCATTGCTGCTACAGCTTCGGATGGACGTACTGGACGGCTGGGTCTTGGTCCATCTGCCAGTGGTGCTTGTCCGGGAGGTCTATTTCCTCTTGGCTCGGATCTTGTGGGAGATGGAGTCGGACGAGCCTGTTTTGGCACAGGAGCCTGTGGGGTATCGGTGGTGGTTGGCTTTGCTACCTTTTGCTTGGTTTGATCTTTTTTAAGTAATGGTTTCTCGGCCGGAGTTAGCTGTTCAGCTGCTACAGGAGAATTTCCTGCTGGCCGGGCTGGTGGTGAAACCAGATGCGGTTTTTGGGGTTTTTCCGCTTTTGGTCTTGGTGAAACCGCACTTCGGCTGCGCTCAGTGCCAGCTTGTTCAGGTTTTCCCGTTGCTATTTTTTCCGGTGCCTCTGTCTTAGAAACTTGATCTGCTGGTGTGCTTGCAGGTTCTGGCGAGGTCTCAGATTGATTCCGGGGTACAGGTCGAATTGGTGCCGTCGGCTTCATGGGTGAGACTTGTGTATCGAAGGTCTGTGGTGCTGAAGTAGAATTCACTTCTGAGGAAGCTTGTTGGCTATCATGAGCAACTGAAGCTTCTGGGGCGTTTGAGGTAGTATTTCTCAATATTTTGGGTTTGCGAATTTCCAAAATTTGCTGTTTGTGAGGTGGGGTTTGTCGATTGCGATCGCCGGTTTGTGATGCATTGAGTTTCTGGCTTGATGTACCTTGTTCCTTTTTATGCATCGCATTGCTAGCTGTCAGTTTTTCGGCAGTCGTGCGGATGCGTTCTGCCTCAAATTCTGAAATAGTGCTGCTATGACTTTTAACCGCGATGTTGAGCTGGTCGCAAATTGCTAATAGCTCTTTGTTATCCAAATTCAATTCCTTTGATAATTCGTAGATTCTAACTTTGCCGTTGTTCATCCACTCTTCCCCTTTAATTTACAGTTTTT
>PWQB01000780.1 GCA_003556955.1 Nostocaceae cyanobacterium CSSed10_463m | reverse complement strand
AGAATTTCATTTTAATTTGCCTCTAGATGCCAATACAATTAACCATCTCTAGGAACTGATGATGCAGTTCACCTGTAACTAGATAGGTGTGTCATTTTGTTTAATCTGATCTTTGATCGTAAATCGCTATAGCCATAAAGGCATGACGACGATTTCAAAAAGTATCTTAATTAAAGTTAACTTAATTTTAATACAACTTTGCACCAGAAGAGAAGGAAGTGGGCAGAAAAAAACACAGGTAAAATCGCCACAATAACTAGCCATCAGTCATTGCAGCATTTCTGCATCGCTAAAAAATTTACTTAATTCTGAGTAGAGAGTGGATATTTGGATTTTTGGTCTCCCTCATCTTTCTTGTAAAGACACGATAAATCGCATACAGACGCGATAAATCGCATACAGACGCGATAAATCGCGTCTCTACTGAGCTTCTGTAATTTGTAACGTATAGGGAAAATACTGATCTTTTTCGTATGAACCCACCCAAACTTGGTAATCTCCTGGTAGCCATTCCCCCACTATGCCGGGATTTTTGCCCTCAAAATCGTCATTGCACCAAGTGCCTCCAGGGCCTCTGACAATCATGGTGGTGTCTTGAGGACTTTGTACTAATAGCTTTAGGTACTCAAATGCGCTGGTTAATCTTAGTCTATGTCCTGGGGTATCATCTACAAATCCAGTACATGGGCCAGTGGGTGTTTTAGACCGTCCAGCCACATTTCTAGCTGGTACTGAGCCGCCACTCATGCCCCTAACTGTCAAAGGATCTGGAGAAAATTGTGGTTTGATAGTGATGTCTCCAAATATTGGTGATGCTTGTTGAGCTTGTTGAGCATCAGCCACGGCATTAATTCCTGATGTGATGCCGAGTGTAACTATCATCAACAATGATCTTATCCCTTGGTTTAGCGCTATTTTTGGCATTTTAGTTACAGAAGTTGCTCAGTGTTTTAAAAGACACAGATTTTACACAGCAAGTTCCCATGAGCAGAGAAATTGATTAACCATTTTAGATGGGATGCCAGCGATAATTCATGAGTAAATGGTCAATAATTTTCTGTGACTTTAAATGCTGGGAGTTGGGAAGAGGAAAAGGGGCAGAACCTTTGTAGATACGTTGTATGCTGTAGAGTAGAGACGTTGTATACAACGTCTCTACATTCTTTGTAGGTGATATCTATTGAATGCTAGTTTGCGGCAGCGATCGCTTGATTTAAACGTGGCTTGTCTAAATTAATTTGATTCAGCAGTAACCAAGATTGAATTAGATCAGGGCCATGAACATCTCCAGTTAAAGCGGCTCGAAGCGATCGCATCACTAAGCCTTTCTTAAGTTTTTGTTCTTTGACTACCTGTTTAATTATCTCCTGGGCGGTTGCTTCCGAAAATTCGGGTTGACTTTCTAAAGCTGTGAAAATTGCCTGAAGTGCAACGGCTGAACCTTCTTTTTGCAGTTGTTCTTGAGCTTCTGCGGTAAATTCCACTGTTTCGGTGAAGAACGGTTGACTCATAGTCACAGCATCTACCAGACGAGTTAAACTCTGGCTGATTAAAGTCACTAACTGTTCTAACCAGGGGCGTTCTCGTCCCCCTGCAAAGGTAAATCCAGCCTCTTGCCAAAAGGGGATGATTAAATCTGTTAGTTGCTCTACAGGTTTATGATGTAGATATTGACTATTTAACCAATCCAATTTTGCCCAGTCAAATTTAGCCCCGGCTTTGTTCACACGCTCAAAGCTGAAATTGTTTGCTGCGGTTTCTAATGTAAAAATTTCCTCAGTGGAATCTGGGGGCGACCAACCCAGCAAGGTCATGTAATTTACTAAAGCTTCAGCAGTAAAGCCCATTTTCTGAAAATCAGAAATAGAAGTGACTCCATCCCGTTTAGAAAGCTTGCGCCCTTCCATATTCAAAATCAGAGGCGTGTGGGCAAACTCTGGAATTTTTGCGCCTAAAGCTTCATATAACAGAATTTGCTTGGCAGTGTTGGCAATGTGGTCTTCTCCCCGGATGACATGAGTAATTTGCATATCGATGTCATCAATGACAACAACAAAGTTGTACAGGGGTTGACCAATACCTGTTTCTGAGGCGCGGGCGATCACCATATCACCACCCAAATCACTACCTTGCCAAGTCATTGTTCCCCTAACTAAGTCATTCCAGACAATTTCGCGGTTGTCGTCAATTTTGAACCGAATTACACAGCTGCGTCCTTCGGCTTTGAAGGCTGCTTCTTGTTCCGGGGTAAGGTGGCGGTGGCGGTTATCGTAGCGGGGAGCTTCGTTTCTAGCTTTTTGGGCTTCTCGTAGGGCTTCTAGTTCTTCGGAGGTGGTGTAGCAGCGATAAGCTAAACCTTGTTCTAGAAGTTTTTCCACTGCCTGTTTATACATATCCAGGCGTTGGGATTGAAAAAATGGCCCTTCATCCCAGTTCAGTCCTAGCCAGCGAAAACCTGTGAGAATATTTTCAGTATATTCGGGACGCGATCGCTCTAGGTCTGTGTCTTCAACGCGCAGGATAAATTTTCCACTGTGGTGGCGGGCAAATAGCCAATTAAATACAGCTGTTCTGGCTGTACCAATATGTAAATTACCAGTTGGACTCGGTGCAATACGGACTCTAACAGTCACAATTAATTCTCTCTTTCAAAAAGCATGATCAATGTAGGTTATAGTTCCAAAAAGCATCAACAAATATCTCATGCCATTTGTTTGTCGGGAATAACCCCGACAGGGCGAACTAAAACGCCCCCTATCCCTAGACTAAAAGCTGTCGGGACTACTTTACGGAAAATATTCAAACTACCATTGGCCTTTTATGAATGCAAAATTCAAAATGCAAAATTAAGACCAAAGTCGCAGGGTTTTCAACATATCCCTTATAAATATCCCTAGTCAGAAATAGATTACTGCTAGGGAATTTAAAAATTATTACTCGCTATGAGAACGGGACTGACGGGGCTCGAACCCGCAACTTCCGCCGTGACAGGGCGGTGCTCTAACCAATTGAACTACAGTCCCTTGATTTGCAACTTTACTATTGTTGCTCTTTTTTTTTGATTTGTCAAGTCGTTTTGCAGAAAAAAAATCAGGAATTTTTATTTCGGCTTTTTAACGAATTTACTATCAGCATCCTATTATAGCACTTACTCGCACAATATAGCAACCACCAAAGAGGTTAGGACAGGGAAAAACTTTAAAACCCAGTCACAGTAAGTATTTCAGCCTTGACTTGTAACTTTTGCCATACCGTCGGCTGCAATTACGAACTACGAATTACGTTAGCGTAGCTCTCCCAAAGGGAGCATTACGAATTACGGCGTGACTGCTATTTGTTGTTGCATTTGGGCTTGCAGGTGTTGATACTGTTGCTTTAACAAATTTTTGCTCAGATGAGCTTGAGATGAGAGTGGTAAAGTTTTACTCTGTTCTACCCAATTTTTCAACATTTGCCTCTGATTCAAATCAATGTAACTGCTTAAAACGTTATCGCAGTTATGGGGTGCTTCCAGGGTAAAGCAAACCACCGGATAACGTTCATGATCAGCTAATGCATACAGCAGTTGATGATTTTGGGGATTGTGCATATTCAGGTAACAGGGTAACCACTTGAAACCGAGTCCTGGAGTGTAGATGATTGTCACCCACAGCAGCATGGGATGGGGCGATTGGAGCCAAATAAATCGGTTGCGAAGTTGACAAACTGCCCGTTTATGGATCTCTTCTTGAGACAACATCAGGCAGATTGTGGCTACATTTTTGGGTGTTGTATCCAAAATTTGGGGAAATACAATTTCCTGAATCGGTTTATTATCCGGCCATGTCAGTTGCCAACAGTCCTTTTCTATGGCTGGGGGTAACCCAGAAACTACAGGTGTATTTTGGGGTGATTTAGGTGTTACAGTTGCAGACGCATCGGAACCGCTAGATTTTTCTACACTGTTCAATACTTGCAATATTGCCTCAATATTTTGGGGGCGATCGCTTGGTGTTTTCGCCAGACAAGCCATGATTAAATCATTGAGTTGCTGAGGTAATTTAAGTTTGGGGTTAACATCTGCGATCGCTCGCGGTGCTTCAAAGTGATGTGCTTTATACCAAGCACCAAATAAATCTGTTTCTGGTTGCCAAGGTTTAGCACCTGTCAACATTTCAAACATCATCACACCCAAACTATAAATATCAGAGCGACTATCTAATTCTCCTCCCTCTAATTGTTCAGGAGAAGAGTAAGGCAAAGTACCATGAAATCCTACGTTTGTGCTGATTGTGGAGGCATAATTTAAAAATTTTGCTATCCCAAAATCTAAAATTTTGACTAACTGTCCTAATATGGGGTCAGGAATAACTAATATATTCGCGGGCTTGATATCTCTATGCACTAAAGGATAAATTTTGCCTTCAAAATTAATTCCTTGATGAGCGCATTGTAAACCCAAACAAATTTGACGTGTCAAATGCAAAAAATTAGACAAAGGCATAGGAATTAAATCCTTTAAACTTTGTCCATTGAGATATTCCATCACATAGAAAGGTTTACCCGATTCGCTGACACCATAATCATGCGCCCGTACAATATGTAAGCTTTTTTGACTCAATGCTGCACTCATCAGGGCTTCATGAATAAAATCTTGTTTCATTTTGGGAGTGGAAACAGTTTGAGAAAGGAATTTCACCGCAACGGGTATTCCACCTAGCAAAACATCCTCGGCTAAAAAAACTTCGCCCATTCCCCCTTTAGCAATCAAGTTTTTAAGTTGATAACGGTTAACAAGCAAACCCGTATTATTTGGAGAACTAAATGCGCTTTGATTCACTTTTTTAACCTCTTTTATATTCATATATTGAAAAGAATAATTTTTATCAATGCTTACAAATTCTTGCGATTAAACGCGAAAAATTGGCTCAATTTAACAAAAAGAAGTGTTACACAATTTTTAAGGTCGGGTTTTTCAATGGGTGGATTGACTAACATTTTATTTAATATTTCCATTTTTAATTTTTTGTATTCTGCTTTTAAAATAGTTTTAGCCTGGTCAGCAGAGATCAACTGATATGATTTTGGATTCACTGCTAGCCAATCAGTAAGTTGCTGACGCTGGCTAGGAGTCAAACTTAAAGTCATGACATGGGCGCAACGGCTAGGTTGTTCCATTGCAAACAATAGTAGATGATAGTAGCCTGTATCCGCTAAAGTTTTGAGTATCTTTTGTCCGCGTTCATCTCTGATGTCTAAGAAAAAAGACAGCCAGCGTGTCAGAGAAGTTTTAGCATCACATAGCACTGTTACCCATAATATCATCGGATATATATTCATTTTGGCAATAAACTCTGTCTGGTGACTTTTATTGAGTAATTGGGAAATTTCTTGTTGGGGTAACATTGCCCAAAAAGTTGATAATACACCTTGCTGGCTATGTAATAAATAAGGGAAACCAACGGTAGAAATTGGTTTATTTTTTGGCCAAGTTTTTTGCAAACACTCTTTTTCTGATAATGAAGTTACAGGCACTAATTGGACAGAGGATGTATTTTGAATATTTACCCTATTATTGCTAGTTTGATTGTTAATAATCTCAGCTTTAATTTGTCTTAAACTTGCTAAAATTTTACCAATATTTGCAGGGCGATCGCTGACTTCTTTAGCTAAACAACTTAATACTAATTTTTGTAATTCTAGCGGTACTTTTACCCTGGAATTTACTTCCTCAAACCTTAGTGGTGTTTGAAAGTGATGAGCTTGATACCAACTACCAAATGAATTAGTTTCTGTTTGAAATGGATGTTTACCTGTGAGCATTTCAAACATCAAAACACCTAAACTATAAATATCAGAACGGACATCGACTAGTTTTCGTCCTTCCATGTGTTCCGGAGAACAGTAAGGTAAACTACCAATAAAAGACTCTGTGAGTGTTATACCACTGCGTTCAGATAAAAACTTGGCAATTCCAAAATCAAGAATTCGGACAATTTCACCTTTTTGAGCATCTTCAGTAATAAATATATTTTCTGGTTTGATATCTCGATGTACAATCGGATAAACTTCACCTTTGAGGCTGATACCTTGGTGAGCATACTGTAAACCTAAACAAATTTGATAACAAATATATAAAAATCTTTTGGTTGTGAGTGGCTGGACTTGGATAATTTTCTTCAAATTTTTTCCTTGAAGATATTCCATGACGTAAAAGGGCGTTTTATCATCTGTCATGCCATAACTTAAAATCCGGACAATATTTCGACTTTTGCGACCAAGTTGAGCGCCAATAAAAATTTCTCTAGCAAAGCGTTGGGATGTTTTCTGCGTTTCTACACTCATGATCAGAATTTTTATAGCAACTTGCATCCGATCCTTGGCTAAATCTTCTGCCAAGTAAACTCTACCCATTCCCCCTTTACCAATTAAATCTTTTATTAAATAGCGGTTATTTAAAAGCTTTCCAATATAAATATCTCTTTCGTTTTCTGGTTTGAGCATATTTGGAAATTTTACGCTATAAAATAATTGGTCAACTCTAAATTATACCAACTATATCTAAAGATGACCAATGTTATTAGAACTTATTCACAAAAAAGTAATCATGCAAATGTGATCTGGACAAGAAGTGCTGTAAAGTCCTGGGGTAGTACTGCGCTTATCAGTATTTTCAGGTAAATATACCACACGGAGCGTAACACCCCGCAAGCTAGCAGGGTACTATTACATAGCTTATATCAATTTTATGTGAAGCTGCACATAATCCTGAAATTACTTAATTTATCCATCTTTATCTGCGTCCATCTGCGTTCAAGTATTTTTGATATTTTATTCCATGTAGAGACGTTCCGCCGGAACGTCTCTACTCCATATTAGCCGGAACATCTCTAATTCATATTAATTTAGTATTACAACATTTATGATGAATTTTTAGCGCTATAAATTGGGAATTAACCGACGGAATAATCTGATAATTGGTGATTCTATTTTGATTTTAAAAGCTAAGATTTGGTTCCGTTGTAGTGAATTAAAATTGTTATCACTAACCATAATTAATGAGCGCTGTCCATCAGGTAGCACAGGGCCAAGGGTTAAGCCTTCTACATTGTCTAATAATACATCTAGGCTTCTCAAATCTAAGAGCAATTTTTTCTCCACAGGTTTAATTTTCTGAGAGTCAACTGCTAAAAGGCTATCAATATTCTGAATTTCATCAGCACCATCTAAAGAAACCTGAAATAGGTAAACAGCAAATCCTACACCAGTAAAAGACCTTTCAATACTAAGAAAGTGTCCTTGATTATCTAAAGCTAATAAGTCAGGTAAACCACTAGCAAACCTCCCAGTTATATTTAGCATTTCTGGTACTGGTTCAGTTTGGTACAAAAATTCCTTTTCTGGTAAATTTTTCAGCAGATTGTATTGTAAAATTCGGCAAGGAGTACCAAGATTGGGTCTAGCTGCTGGCCCGTCTTGAATTAAAGCATTTTCTGTGGCTGTGAATAAATGTTGATTGTCGGGTGTAATGCTGAGGCTTTCAAAGGCTAAGTTGTTGCGGATACCCCGCTTACCATTTTTATCTGGTAAAAATTTATCGGGTATGGGTAATGTGGTGAGTATTCTACCAGAACCAAGGGAAAACTCTTTAATAAAAGGATTAATTAATTTCCTGACATCGCCTTCAGAAGATATGAAGACAGTGTTCCGCTTAGTTACAGCAATTCCCTCTGTATCGGTTTCATCAGGAGCAAAGGGTTGATTGTCTTGGTTTAAGATAGTAGTTACACCAACAGGAAACACATCACCATTTTCTAATATGCCTTTACTTAAGTCTATTTTTAGGGTGTAAAATCTAGCTGGGGCTTTTTGTCCCCGGTCATCAGAAATAGCATAATAAAGGTCGTTTTTCTGGTCGTAGGTGATTCCAGATAAACCACCAATTTCTGTATTTTGAAAAGTTAGTTTTTTAGGTAATGTAGCTTCGCCAATAAATTCTATATTACTAATTTCAAAAGCATTTGAATGGGAATTTGTAAAGAAGAAACTGACAATTATAATTGTCAGCGTGATGTAAATAATTATAGGAAAAAGTAATATTTTTTTGATTAGCTTCATATT
>PWQB01000311.1 GCA_003556955.1 Nostocaceae cyanobacterium CSSed10_463m | reverse complement strand
CAAATATATATTTCCTAACTGAAGGCGGGATAGGAATCCGGGGCGTTTTATTCATTATCTGGCGGAACTGATAGGCTTATATCCCCGACTTCTTCAAGAAGTCGGGGATCTGTTATCTGGTGAATGTGAGAAATTGGAGAGGACTAAAGTCCTCACTACCAACTTTTAATCATTTATAAAAGTGCATTTATCCCATCCATGAAATCGCTGGTATCAGAAAGATTCTTAGTCACATTGTCTTCTAAAACTTCTGCATCTGTTACCAATGGTTGCATATCTTCATTGCCAATTACAGGTAATAAATGGTCATATAACTGCATAGATTGTAAGCAATTATTAATCTGCGACACGGCTGAATTATAAGCCCCAATTTTTTGTTCTACAACACTTAATAAGCGCTGATTATTCAGGATTTTTTCCTCAGCTTCTTGTTGTAGACTCTGCTCTAAATAAGCACGTGCTTGGGGGTACTGCTGCAAAATATTATCTGCTTGCTGTTCCGCCATTGGTAACAACTGACTTTTGAGGATTTGGCTGATAGTTTGGCGGAAGGTTTGGCGAATTGTTTTGGAAACCTTGGGTTCAAAATCTAACTTTAATAATTGTCTAATTGCTGGTTCTGCTTCTACCATGCTTTGGGAATCATAGCCTTGGGATGTTTGCAGCAGTGTCTGACGAAATTGATATATGGAAAAAGTACCTTCATCATAAAATCTAGGACTTTCGCGGACGAAGCGATCGCATTCTATACTAGCAGCACTTACTAACGCCAAAGATACTGATTTTTCTAAGATTTTCGCCTCTTGTTCAATACCGCCATCATTACCTAACAAACGATATAATTGACGATAGTATTCTGATTTACGAATTTTTTCCATTAATCGCTGAAACAAATTAGCAATTAATTGTTGGGAAGAATCTATCAAAATATCTTCTAATTGATTTGCTAAATAATAAAAAGCCTCGACTAAAATAGCTAGTAAAGGTGCAGTTGCATTTCGGGGATGACTGATAGTAGAACGTCGATAAGCATCAGCCACAGAAAAAGTATCTAGTAATTCATCTAAACGCCGAATCATCCTTGATTGTAGTTGTCGAAAATCTGATTCAAAAACATCACAGGAATTATTAATTATTTGGTTTACTTCTTCTGCAATATGCTGGTTAAAATCTTTACCAACTTGCTGTAGTTGCTGATTTAGGCGTTGTAACTCTTGCGCCTTCATCGCCTCAATTTCTCGCGGTTGACTATCTAAATTTCTTTGTTCATTTTGATAATGTTTTTTTAAGTTAATACAAATATCTTCCAAATCATCAGCTAGGTTTTGAAAAAGTTGGGGGCGTTTTTCTTCTACTAAATATCTAGTAATAGCGGTGCGAAATTCCTCAATACCACTATCTTGAATTAATTGATTAATTAAAGGTGTTCCCTGTTCAGCTAAAATCCTGACATAATTCTCATTGGGAGTTTCAAAACTGTTTACAGAAATGCGAAATTGACTGGATGACAGCTTGCCAGAATTAGCACAGTAGCGGTTAAACTCATTAATAAATTGCGGTGTTTCTTCTCTACCATTGAGACTTTTAACACTCTCGGCAAAAATCGAATCTAAACCAAATCTATCTCTGCCACTTGTCTGTTTAATCTGACTGCCGTAAAATCCCAGTAATCCACTGGTTTTATAAACCCGACTTGCATCACGAAACTGGCTACTAATTAAATCATCTAAACGCTGCCTTAGATCGGTATTATACCAAGTTTCATCAATGCGATTGAAGGTGTAGAAAATGCGATCGCGTATTCCCCCATTGTCTCGCATTGTTTCTAAAAGTTCGGTTTCTTCCTTCGTCATATCACCAGAAGAAGCAGGTTTTAACACACACACCACCGCCGATGTATCGGGATGTTGAATTTTATCGTAAGTTAACTGTGCATCCTTCTCCACTGGCGCATCAATTCCTGGCGTGTCGATGATCACATTTCCATCCTTCAAAAGGGGATGGTTACAGTAATATTCAATGCGTTTTAAAACAGCGCTATTACTCCCACGCCGCGCATATCCAGCCGCTTCCTTGAGATTAGAAAAATTAAATTGCTCCATCGAATATGTAGTATTATTCATAGTATGAATATGTTGACGATTCGCCTCATACCCATCCAGCAGCAATATTAAAGCCTTGGCTTGTTTTGCACGTTCTGATTTACTTTCCCCACCTTCGTGCTGAATAATCGTTTCACAACCTTGACGCAAGAGATTAATTACTTCAACCTGATTGATATTAACGGCTGTTTGAAATCCCAACTGTTGACATAAAAAACTAGCTTGTTCCCGAATTTCTACTTCGCTTAAAAATGTTAAAACTACTCGTTCATTATTTAATTCTGCATATTCAATTTTGCATTCTGTACCTGTAGCGTGTCCTTCTGCACTATATAATAATTCCCGTTCTAGCAGGGCATTAATCAGCATCGACTTACCCGCACTAAATGCACCAGCAAACACAATTTCAAACTTCGGAGAAATCACTTTCCCTAGAGAAGTTTGCACAGGTGTAATATCTTGAGAACGTAAAGATGGTTCTTGCTGTAAAAGTTGTAATATAGATTCAACTTGCTCTGATAAATTCTGACATTGAGTAGGCACTTCTGACATGATTAAATATCCATAAATATCCAAGTATATTTTAATATTAAATCTCAGTCATGTACTTCAGTGATTTCACTCAAAATTCCCCGTATTTTCTCTATGAACAACCATAAGTTCATTTATACATCTTCTCTCTGATAGCTGGTATAGCCACAGATGCGCCTGACTAGAATCTGTGTACATCTGTGGTTAATGCATTTAAAAAACCTCTGCGTTCTCTGCGTCTCTGCGGTTCGTATTCATCCAAACCCCAGACAAAGCATCCAAATCTACCTCCTGCGCCTTACCCACTTCAGTATTTTGAAACAGCACCGTAAACGCACCCGCACCTAGTCTATCTTGAGGAAAAAGCCGATAACAAGGAATATGACTCAAGTGGGACTGATATTCATCTAAATAACTAATTTTCACTGCTTGAAACTGAGGAAACTTTGATAAAAACCATTCACAAACTTGCTCATTTTCCTCAGCAGAGTAAGTACAAGTCATATAAGCCAGATATCCTTGGGGTGCGACTAATTGAGCCGAATTAGCGATAATTCTTTTTTGGCGATTGGAACTTCTATTAATTGCTGTAGGATGAAAACATCCAGGTGCTGTCTCACCTTTAGCCAGTAAAGACTGCCCAGTACAAGGCGCATCTACTAGCACTAAATCACTAGATAATGGTAACTGTTCCGCAAAAATACTAGAATCTCGATTAACTACAGTGCAAGGGCTAATTTGACAACGCTTTAAATTAGAAATTAGCATTCCCAACCGTTTACCAATAACTTCATTACTAATGAGTAAATCAGGTTGCAAAGCTTTCCAAGCGAAAATACTTTTTCCTCCTGGTGAAGCACACATATCAAAAACTAAACGCACTGGCTGAGGAATTGTTAACAAAACTGAAGCTGAAAATATAGAAGAAAAATCCAAACAATAAAAATAACCTTGTTGATGTAAGGGATGCTTACCGGGCTTTTCTCCTAATAATAAACGATTAACAAAACTTGGTTGCCATTCTGTTGGTGATTCCACGGTAAAAGGTAACACTTCTGGCTGATTTTGACACCAGAGAATAGCCGGATTAAAAGGTTGAGGATTAATTAACGCATCAATAAAATCTTCTTGTTTATCAGTGTTTTCAAACAAACGCCGCGAGAGTTTAAGTAATAAATTTGATGGTTTTTCCATTAGTAAAAGTGTTACAGAAGAACAATGCTATTCAGGGGTTTGGCTGCATACTGAAAGTATAATGACCGGCATTCTGATCATGATTTTTCAGCCAACCCACTGTACAGGAGATGGTCATAAATGTTAGATGATTTTCCCCAAAAATTACGCCGTGAAGCGCAATTATGGCGAGATGAAGGACTCATTAGCGCTTCGCAATACGAAGACCTAGCACAACGTTATCGATTTAATAACCTAGAAGCTGCTGCACGCGATCGCTTTGTGGTAATTGTGGTTTCTATAGGTAGTATCCTTTTGTGTTTAGGTATACTTACCTTTGTAGCAGCAAACTGGCAAACATGGTCACGAGAAGTCAAATTTATCCTGATGATAAGTTTGTTTCTCTCCACCAGTATCACTGGTTTTTCTACATGGAACCAAGCTAAATCAAGCAACAACGAAAAGAATAAACAGCAACGAGGCAAACGCATCCTGGGAGAAGGACTACTAATTTTAAGCGCTTTTATTTTAGGCGCAAACATAGTCCTGATGGCACAGATTTTCAACATTAACGGTTCCATGCCCGAACTGTTTTTTGCTTGGGGATTTGGTGTTTTGGCTATGGCTTATAGTCTGTCCTTAAATTCCCTGGGAATTATGGCAATTATCCTGATTCAAATCGGGTATTGGATGGGAAGAGGAGACTTGTCATTTTCTGCGGGAGACTTCAATTGGGTACGTTTGTTAGTTCGACATATGCCTTTGTTGTCGTGGTTGCTATTTGTACCCTTAGCATATTTTTGTCGCTCGCGCTGGATTTTTGCCTTAGCAGCTTTAGTTTTTGCGGTCACTTTGCAGTTAAATCTCAATCCTCTACCACTGCTGAATTACTCTAATATGGCTCCTTGGGTGGCATCTTTTGCTTTTGCACTACCACCCGCATTGTACTGGAGTTATGATGATTTGCTGTTCCCGACAGTTAACTACAGGTTATTTCAACCTCTAGCTCGGAATCTAGCATTGATATTTTTTGGACTAGTGTTTTATGTCTTGTCTTTTCGTTGGCAATGGGTAGCCCCAAGCTTAAATTCTTTTGTGCTAAATAGTACAAACAACCTATTCATGAGGTTGCCTGTAATCGATTTAGGAATTCTCAGTGGTTTAGCCGTATTACAATGGTTGTCGCTGCTGCGGCTGAGAAATAATCCTCCTCGCCGGGAGATAATTTTCACTCTTGCTGTTGTTACCACCTTCTTGGCTTTCATCATCATTACACCTTTTTGGCATCTAGCTATCACGCGCATTGATGAATTAGGCATTTTCATCTTCAATGTACTTTTAGCATTTTTTGCATCAGGGTTAATTAGAGAAGGACTAAAGTTAAATAACAGAAACACCTTCTGGGGCGGTATGCTATTACTAACACTGCAAATTATTAGCCGTGTGCTAGAATACGATACCGACATACTTTTTCGGTCGCTTGTCTTTGTTTTATGCGGCTCGGCATTAATTAGCGCTGGACTTTGGTTTGAACGTCGCCGACCTGTTGGAAGTAATTCGTAATTCGTAATTCGTAATTCGTAATTACAGTTCTGTAAGGGTTTGAGCATTTCAAATGGGTAACTTTTTTCTGTTGACCGATAGTAGTTGGTAAAATCTCTGTGCTTCACCCTTTTTAGAGAATCTCTGCGTCTGTCCTAATTCTGGTATTTTAACCAGGCACATTTGTGACAAATTACCCTTCATTTTAGGACTACGCTCATGAAAAGTAATTCCTCTGAATCGAGTGGAAATAAATCATTTAGAACATTAACCCCAGAAGCTGAATTCTCGGAGAAGCTGACTTTTCGAGATTACCTAATTGCCACGGAACAAAGTGCGAATAAGCCCCTACCTTTTTGGCGGCTATTAGTTCCTTTATTAATTCAAACAGGAATTATTTTAGCGGTTCCCACCCAAGCAATGTATACTAACATCGCAGGTAGGGATGTAATTCTGGAAACAGTGGCTCAAGATCCCAGGAATGTTGTTCAGGAGTTTTCCTTATCACTGGAATACAACATTTCCCGTGTGGAAAATTTGCGAAGACTTTCCGGTTGGGATGATTTACTTAGAAGAAATCAAGGGAGAAATAGACAACTGCTACCAGGAACTAACTTGTATGTAATTTTGCAAGAGCAACAAATTTCATCAGGTCGTGGTGTTCCTAGAGCTTGGAGACCAATTAGAGTGAGTAGCAATTTACCTGAATCTCTTCCCAGCAATCAAGTAGCCTTAAGAGGTGTGTATCAAGATAATGCTGTTACCTATGGGATAGAAACATACTATCTTCCAGAACAACAACGGCAGCAAATTAGTAACGATATCTTCCAAAGCGTTCAGCAAACTAGAGGAAATAGAGGTAGACAAATCCGACCAATTACAGTCAGGGTCAAGGTAGATCCTCAAGGTAATGCTGTACCTGTTAGTTTATGGGTGCGCGACCGCAATTATTCTTTTTAACCCTGATTGGGCAAAAATACTTACAGGTTAGCAGCCACTACTTCCAATAACAGAGCAACGCCTGGGCGTTGCTCAAATTTTATTAAAAATAGGGTGCTGTCTTATAAATTAATCTTCATGACGGACATTCCAGGCTGCACCGGCAGCCGCGCCTGCTCCTGCTACTAATCCGGTACTCATGCCTTGGATAGTTTTTTGGATGGGTTCTTGTTTTAAACAATTGCTCGTCACTGTCTCTGATTGTAAGCAAAGATTGCTTTCTGCCCAACTAGATGTACCGCCTAGAATTACACCAGTTAGACTACAGGAAAAAACGAGCAATAACAGGCGCTTGGTTTTTCTATCCATAGATGGATGCTTTAAAGGTGAGGATAATATATATGATCTAAACTACTCTACACCCGTTTTAATAAATTGGCTACAAATTAAAAGATTTATGTTGAGGTGATGCTAGTAACTTTTGCTACAAAAAATAATTTTGATTCTACTTGGTATAGCATGATAGTAATAGATCAATTGTGAATCAACCTAAAGAAGATGGGACTACAGATTTCGATTTCTGATTCCATTGTGCAAGCCATTCGTTTACCTGAACAGCGTATTGAGCAGGAATTGCTGCAAGAATTAGCGATCGCTCTTTATGCACAAGATATCCTATCATTTGGCAAAGCACGAGAACTCGCGCAAATGGATAAATATGAATTTGGGCAATTACTCGGTCGGCGTGGAGTTTTACGGCACTACGGTGGTGAAGAATTAGAAGATGATTTAAATTATGCCCGTAGTTAGTAACACGTCACCGATTTTGAATTTAGCTATTGTTAATCAGCTTATTCTTCTGCATCACCAGGCGATCGCACTAATTATTATAAAATCTGAGGGTGTATTTTCCAAGCGATCGCTTGTTCTTAACTAATAATAGAGAATGTTCTAAAAACAAACCATCAGCGATCATACTGCCAGAAAATAGTAAATTTTTGGATATAACATAGTATAAGGCAAGTTGAGAAAGTTTTATACAGAGCCATTAACTATCTTCATTCGATCAAATGATTGAATTTAAGATAATGTGGAGAGCTAATTTTTAGCATCCGCTCTGGACTGTCATGAACATCAGTTTTTTTCTCCCGTGTTGGTTTTTTATTAATGTTGATATTTCTAATAGTGACGAAGCGATAAACATAACTGTCAAGAAATTTAGGTTGTCCCCAAAACTCTTTGCCAATTTTTTGGCAATAGGCAATAAAACACTGTGCGCCCTTAAGTTGTTGAATAATTTCCCACTGTTTGCTTGTCGTAGGTTTTGCCTTCATCTCAATGCAGAGGATAACTTTTTTTGTATTAGTATCGGCGATGATGACAAAATCCGCACGTTTACACTCACCTTTTGAGCCAATAAAAACTGTATCCGGTGACTTAAATTCATCTGCCTTGATAACAATAATTTCATCGTCGTCAGGCATTCCACGAATTGTTACAAAATAGTCAGGGAGATCAGGCTCTTGGAGTTTGACTATTTTTTTGCCGTGAGTATCATTTTCTAATGATACTGTAGCGGTTTTCTTGATCATCTCTTTGAGGATAGCAATGTCAGACATTAATCCTCACCCCAGACAATCGCTTCCTGAATGCGGTTCATTGTTTCAATGGTTCTATCAAAGCTGCGAGCTTCAATACCCAGTTCTGGATCGATGTCTGCTGGTGTAAGGGTTTGGCATTTAGCTTTTGTCTTTCTTTTACTAACCTCGAGTTTTATGGCTGCTTCTTCCGCAATATAAACTTTGATTTTTTTAGAAGAAAT
>PWQB01000476.1 GCA_003556955.1 Nostocaceae cyanobacterium CSSed10_463m | reverse complement strand
CTACCTGAATAAAATGCGCCTCAGCCCACCGGTGCAGTTTATCAAAGATAATTTTGAAGAACAGTTAAAGCAAATTCCCTTTGTTGGTGAGTCTTTGTCTCCCGAACTCGGACGCATCAAAGAAGGAATGAAGCGTTTAGCGGTTCCCAAGGTCGGCGCAGTCTTTGAAGAACTAGGTTTTACTTATATTGGGCCAGTGGATGGGCATAATTTAGAAGAATTAATTGCCACTTTCCAGCAAGCACACGAAATGACAGGGCCAGTTTTGGTTCATGTGGTGACGGTGAAAGGCAAAGGCTATGAAATCGCCGAACAAGACCAAGTAGGCTATCATGCCCAAAGCCCATTTAACCTGACCACAGGTAAAGCGATTCCTTCAAGTAAACCTAAACCACCTGCTTATGCCAAAGTCTTTTCCCACACTTTAGTGAAACTAGCAGAACAAAACCCCAAAGTGATTGGGATTACTGCTGCAATGGCTACGGGAACAGGTTTAGATAAACTCCAGGCTAAACTACCCAATCAATATATTGATGTCGGGATTGCCGAACAACACGCTGTCACCTTAGCAGCAGGTTTAGCTAGTGAAGGAATGCGCCCCGTGGCTGCTATTTACTCCACTTTCCTGCAACGGGCTTATGACCAGATAATTCATGATGTTTGTATTCAAAACCTGCCTGTGTTCTTCTGTTTAGATAGGGCGGGAATTGTTGGTGCTGATGGACCTACACACCAAGGTATGTATGACATCGCCTATCTGCGTTGTATTCCCAACATGGTGATGATGGCACCCAAAGACGAAGCCGAACTGCAACGCATGGTAGTAACTGGCATTAACCATACAAGTGGACCCATTGCCATGCGCTATCCCCGTGGTAACGGTTATGGTGTTCCTCTGATGGAAGAAGGCTGGGAACCTTTAGAAATTGGTAAAGGAGAAATTCTTCGTAACGGTGATGATGTGTTACTCATCGGCTACGGCACTATGGTACATCCCAGTATGCAAGTAGCAGAAATTCTCAGCGAACATGGCATTGAAGCAACTGTGATTAATGCCCGTTTTGTCAAGCCTTTGGATACAGAATTAATTTTGCCTTTGGCGAAGCAAATCGGCCGAGTTGTGACTTTGGAAGAAGGTTGTGTCATGGGTGGTTTTGGTTCGGCTGTGGCGGAAGCATTACTAGATGCTGATGTCGTGGTTCCTGTGAAGCGGATTGGTGTACCAGATGAGTTGGTAGATCATGCAACACCGGATGAATCGAAGGCGGAATTAGGTTTAACTAGTCGTCAAATAGCCGAAAGAGTCATGGCTGCTTTCTTTCAAAAGCAAGCATCTAGTAAAGTGCTGAGTGCTGAGTAAGAAGTGCTGAGTGCTGAGTGCTGAGTAAGAAGTGCTGAGTGCTGAGTAAGTTCAGTAGTGGCGTGGCAAGCTTAAAATAGTGCATTAGACGTAGGTTGGGTTGACGACAGGAAACCCAACATCATTGGTCGCGTTGGGTTGCGCTGCGCTTAACCCAACCTACAATTTTTTGCAACATTTTAAGCTTGTCAGTCCAGTAGGGTGCGTTACAGACATTTCTCCTCATGCACCTAAAATCAGAATTGGTGCCGTACTTTCCTCGATAACACACCCTACCTGTACAGAACGGCATCATCAAACTTACGCAAAAAAGCTCTCAAATTCTCATAACTCTGTGTACTCCCTCCAGGTTCGCCAGTTGCCTGCGGAGGGAAACCCTCCCGCAGCACTGGACTCACTGTGCCTCTGTGGTTCCTTTTTTCCTGACTTCTAAACTGTGAAAAAGTCTTCTTCTGCCCAAGCTGGTGCTGCATCTTTAGCTACCATTGTCAATACGGCGTAGTCTTTCTGTTTGACACCTGGCGGTAATTCCTTGGGAACCCCCATGATTGTTTGGGTTTTAAATACGGTTCCTGGCTGGAGATCAAAGAAGGGAAATTCTGGTTCTGTACAGCCTAAACAAGGCATCCCGGCGCGAGTTTTGGAGGAAACACGGTTCCACAAAATGCGGTTACAGGATGAATGTGTCATGGGGCCACGACAACCTAAGTCGTAAAATAGGCAACCTTTACGTTGACCAAATTCGCCAGTTGAGGCTTTGTAAGCAAAGTGAACGTTACGGGTACAGCCTGTTTGGGTGTATGTGTTGAAGAAGGTTTGAGGACGTTGCAATTCATCTAAAGCGATGTCGGCCATGCGTCCAGTGGCGATCGCTACTAATATCTGCGTAATCCAATCGGGATGGGCGGGACATCCGGGAATGTTAATCACAGGTAAGCCGGCTTTGGAAATAAAAGCTGTGCCTAAAAAGCCGCCTTTTTCCCGCTTGAGAAATTGTAAACCTTGTGATTCGCTGGGGTTGGGTGACATGGCTGGGATTCCGCCCCAGGTGGCACAGTCTCCCACGGCGACAATGAATTTAGCCGCTTGGGATAAGTCTGTTAACCAGTCTTTCATGGGGCGATCGGCAAAGCGATTCCATTCCCCAGTGCCGTTGGGGGCATTTACAACGCTGCCTTCAAAGACTAGGATATCTAGGGAAATTTTGCCTAAAACGCAATCCCAGAGGAGGGTTTGCAAATCGTTACCCATTTCCAATCCCAAGGATGGATGCCAAAGGACTTTAATACCAAAGTCAGCAATTAGATCACAGACTGTCGGTTCTTCGGCGTTGAGAAATGACATGGTGTTGCCTGAACACGCACCACCTTGCAGCCATAGTACGTTAGTCATTAGCTACACGTTTATCTATTGTTGTTCATACCGGATCGAGGTGATAGGACTTGTAGGGCATCACCTGTTTACTAATAGACATTGCCCGAATTTAAAGAGGTGTTATCTAGAACCGTTGCATTCAACGTCTCTACATTCTTTCTCGAATATGTCTAATAGTCACTTACTTTATGAGTATAAGCTCATATTTTATATAAGTATTGTTCATTAAATAAAAATTAATTATTTCAGTAAGTTAGCCGGAAACAAAGTTAATTATCATTATCAGCAATGGCAAAATAGCTGTTAAGATTTTTATGTGTTTAAAGCGGACATTAATATTAGCAATTTCACCCTAGAATTTGAGAAATAGATTGTTCTATAGTAAAAAAATTGATAGATAGACGCGATGAATCTAGACGCTAGACGCGATGAATCTAGACGCTAGACGCGATGAATCGCGTCTCTACAAGGGTATGGGATTCAAAATTTGCGTAAATCCGCTTAGTTAATAAAGCCACCGATGGGCGTTGACAAAATTAAGGCAGTTATGAACCCCAGCATTACAGATTCAGCAGTTAAGGCGGCGATCGCAGCTATCGGATCAGAGTCAGCGACAGCAGTAGAGAAAATCGAGATGCTGATCGAAATGGCACAAGGCTTTCATAAGCAGCCTAAAACCGCTCAGGATTTGCGGAATGCAGTGGGGCTATATTACCGAGCATATCAGATGTGTGGTGAGGAGTACGCCCTATTGAAAGCCCGCGCCTTGGTGGGGATGGCAGGTACGTTACAGAGTATTCCTGATGAAGGTTCTCAACTGCTGCTGCAAGCGAAAGCAAGTTATGAAGAGGCTTTGCCTATTTTACAGCAATTAGCTTTGCCAGAAGAATTAGCAGAGGCACAGATGAATTTTGGCTTAGTGTTGCAGTCGCTAGTACCATTTAACCTGGCTAGAATGACGGACAGCATCAAAGCTTATCATCAGGCTTTGGAGGTTTTTACCTGGGAAGATTACCCACAAGAATACGCGATTTTATACAATAATATTGCGATCGCCTACCTCTCCATGCCCATGTCATCAGAACGGGAATACTTGCGTCAGGGTTTAGCAGTGCAGTCCTTTGAAGTGGCGTTACAGCATATTAACTTAATTGACCACCCCAGGGAATATGCGATGTTACAAAACAACTTGGGTAATGCGTTGCAATATTTAGTCAGTTCCCATCCTGTAGATAATAACTTACGCGCGATCGCAGCTTATGACGAAGCCTTAAAAGTGCGTAACTCCAGAGACACACCTTTAGAGTATGCTAACACCATCTCTAACAAAGCTAACGCCTTATTCAACTTACCCGACGACCTCGAAAAACCAGAAGTTGGTAATCCTCAAAACCTCTTAAAAGCATATACCTACTATCAAGAAGCTTGGGCAATATTTACCCAAAATCAACAAATAGCACAAGCCGAAGCCGTCGCCCAAGCCATACAAGATGTAGAAATAGAAATGCGAGTGGGTATGGATTGATATTGAATTTGTTTCCACTACTATCACCCTATCTAAACTAACACCGACATGGAAGAATTTCTCACAACCTTAGCAAATGGTGAACTAAATATAGTAACAGAATTTGCGTGGATATTAATAGCAGCAACCTTATCTATGGTTGGTGGTGCTATTGGCGCAATACTGTTAGCTGGAAAAGACATTGGTTATCAATTATCAGCCATGTTAGGTGCATTATTTGGGCCTGCTGGGATAATTCCAGGCATCCTACTAGGGTTTTTGGTCTTAAACTACTTCACAAATTATTAGGAGGAATAATGTTAGAAATTGGATGGTATTCTATCAAACTATTTTTCAAGGGACAATTAATACGTGAACCCGGCTATTTTTTCAAACAAATAGTCATTGCAAACAGTATAGGTTTGCTCATTTTCCTATCATTATCGCAAACCCAACTTCCCTTTTGGCTACCCGTAACAGTAGCTAGTATAATTACAGGTGCAATCATGCCATTTCTGCTAAAAGATTTCAAAATGAAATAAATAGCTTTACAGATGAACCTCCCAACTTGGTAAAAATATAGAATACCGACGCAAAAAACCTATTAAACCCTCTTTCCTTGGCGTTCTTTGCGTCTTGGCGGTTCGTTCTAAATTTATTTCCCAACGAATAAAGACGAAATAATAATGACAAAACTTGAAGAACTAATTCAAGAAATAAATCGATTTGAAGCAATTATATCCCAATGGGACGAAAGCCAAAGATGTGTAGCAGAAGGACTAAAAAGAGCGATTGAGGATTTACATAAAGCAGCCTTAACCCATTTAATCAAAAGCCTAAAAAAAGAATCAATGTCAGCATTGCGTCAAGCCGTAGAAGATGACATAGTATATTCAGTTTTGCTATATCATGAACTAATTAAACCGCCAAAAGCACCGCTACTAGAAAGAATTAAACTAGCCCTAGAAGAAGTGCGCCCAGGCTTAAAAAGTCATGATGGCGATGTGGAATTTATCGCCATTATACCACCAGATACAGTCGAAGTTAAACTAACTGGAAGTTGTAGCAATTGTCCAACGTCAACCTTAACTTTAACTCAAAGTGTAGAACAGGCAATAAAAAATCATTGTCCCGAAATTACTAAAGTTGTAGCAGTTAATCATACTTCTACTGCAAACAATACATTTACGCCAGAAGATACCGCTACTTGGGTAAAACTGACAACCATTGATCAAATTCCTGAGTCTGGGATATTGACAGGTAAAGTGGGGAAAAACTCCTTAATTTTATATCGCCAAGGTGAAAATGTTACCTGTTATCTCAATGCTTGTCCACATTTAGCAACTCCCTTAGATATGGGTAAATTAGATCAGAGTATTCTCACTTGTAAATCACATGGATTTCAGTATAACTTAGAGACTGGAGAATGTTTAACTGTTGCTGATGTGCCATTGCAGTCTTATCCAGTACAGCTTAAAGGTGATAAAGTTTTTGTAAAATTGCCTAAATATTCAATTTAATTGCAAAATTGCCATCGTCGATACACGATGATATTCGCCAATGAGTTTAAATAACTATCAGTGTTCATTTGTGTTTAATGGATATACCCGTCAATATTAATCCTGCGTTAAACTTATTACCTTTATTATCTCATGATCCAGAAGTGATTTTAGGTAATATTCTTGAACCAGAAATATTAGCTATACCTGTAGCACCTAGTCCGATAAATATGTTTGGGCCGCGTGGTGCTTGTTTATTATCTGAAACTGGTTCTTTATGGGTATCAGATACAGGACATCATCGGTTATTAGGATGGCGAAATTTACCCACCAGAGATAGTCAACCGGCTGATTGGGTAATTGGACAACCTGATTTTTATCATGAGGGACAAAATGCGAAAGGTACGCCAGGAAGAAATACTTTTAGTGTCCCCACGGTAATTTGTGCTTGTGGTACAGGTTTAGCGGTAGCTGATGCTTGGAATCATCGAATATTGATTTGGAAAAATGTTCCAGAAGATAGTCATGTTCCAGCCGATTTGGTATTAGGACAAGCTGATTTTAGCCAAAATGAACCAAATAGAGGAACTCATCAAGCTGCTGCTAATACTATGCACTGGCCTTATGGTGTTTTCTATCACCAAGGAAAGCTATTTGTAGCTGATACGGGAAATCGCAGGTTATTAATTTGGCATCAGTTACCTACAGAAAATGGTCAACCGGCTGATTTAGTTTTGGGACAACCAGATATGATATCTCGCAATGAAAATGGGGGGAGTTCTCCCACTGCGGCGAGTATGCGTTGGTGTCATGATATTACTATTTGGGGAGACAATTTAGTGGTTGCTGATGCAGGTAATCACCTGGTGATGATTTGGGAGGGCATACCTACAGAAAATAATGCCCCTTGTGCGGTGGTTTTAGGACAAAAAAGTTTTGATTCTGTGGAAATGAATCAAGGTGTTTATTTTCCTAGTGCTAGTAGTTTAAGTATGCCTTATGGTGTAGCGGTTGGTAATGATTGTTTGCTGGTTGCTGATACTGCAAATTCTCGTTTGTTAGGATGGAGAAAGCCGGAGTCTCAATTATTATCTGGGGCGGTTGCTGATGGTTTGGTGGGACAAGTTAGTTTTAAATCTAAGGGTGAAAATCGTGATTTTGGTTTACCTCAGAGAAATACTTTGAATTGGTGTTATGGGGTGAAGGTTTGTGGTAATACGGCGGTAATTGCTGATTCGGGGAATAATCGGGTTTTGTTGTGGGGGTTGGAGTAAGAGGTTAACAAATAAATAACATTCTAAATTTTATTGTGGGATGGGTGTCCCCACCCGTCACGTCATCAGGGCGGGCAAGATGCCCACCCCACAATATGGATAATAATTATTTTTGGAAATCCCTAAGAGGTGTTTCACGCAAAGAAAGGCACAAAGAAGAATGGAAGAGATTCGGGTTCGGGGGACTGTTCAAGGTGTGGGATTTCGTCCTACTGTTTATCGTCTGGCTAAGGTTTGTGGGTTGTTGGGTGATGTTTGTAATGATGGTGAGGGGGTTTTAATTCGGGTAGTTGGGAGTGAGGAGGCTATTACGGAGTTTATCAACAAACTATATATTGAATGTCCTCCTTTGGGGAAAATTCAGGAGTTGACGAGAGTTAGTTATGAAGGTGATGGGGATTTTACTGATTTTGTGATTTCTCATAGTGTGAGTAGTTCTAAAAATACAGAAGTTACTCCTGATGCGGCGACTTGTCCCCAATGTCAACAGGAAATTTTTGACCCTTTTAGCCGTTTTTATCGTTATCCTTTTACTAATTGTACTCATTGCGGTCCTCGCTTCAGTATTATTCGTGGGATTCCTTACGATAGATGCAATACCAGTATGTCTGCGTTTGCTATGTGTGCTGAATGTGAAGGGGAATATGAAAATGTGGAAAATCGCCGTTTTCACGCCCAACCTGTAGCTTGTCATACTTGCGGACCGAATGCTTGGTTAGAACGGGCTGATGGTAAACCTGTGACGGCTTCGATGTTTTCGATGATGGATGATGTGGATGCTGTTTGTACTTTGTTGCAAAAAGGCGAAATTGTGGCTATTAAAGGGTTGGGTGGTATTCATCTAGCTTGTGACGCAACTCAAGAAGCTGCTGTACAAAAATTGCGTCAGCGTAAACGGCGTTATCACAAACCTTTGGCTTTAATGGCGCGTGATATAGCAGTAATTGAGGAATATTGTACTGTTAATACTCAGGAAAAAGAATTATTAGTAAGTTCTGCTGCACCTATTGTATTGTTACAGAAAAATCCTGATTGTTTAATTGCGCCTTCTGTTTCACCGGGACTAAATTATCTCGGTTTTATGTTACCTTATACGCCTTTACATCATTTAATTTTGCGGCGAATGAATCGCCCTATTGTGTTAACCAGTGGGAATAT
>PWQB01000676.1 GCA_003556955.1 Nostocaceae cyanobacterium CSSed10_463m | reverse complement strand
GCTCCGGCTGGTGGAGTCGGGAGAGCTGGAGCTGGACGGACCGGTGAATGACCATCTGAGTCGCTGGCGAGTCCCGGAGCATGAGTGGGAAGCTTCGGCTCCGGTCACCCTGCGGCACCTCTTCTCCCCTGCTCCCTTCTCCCCTGCTTCTTTTGAGGCAATGAGGTTAAAAAATGATTAAAAAGTTGAATAATATGACATGATTTCTAAATAAGTATTATTTCTTAGTGATATGATGGCGGATCAATTTCCTTGGCTAACCGCGATTGTCCTACTACCATTCATTGCTGCTCTGGTGATCCCTGTGCTACCTGATAAAGAAGGCAAATGGATACGGTGGTATGCTCTGGGTGTGGGCGTTTTAGACTTATTCTTGATGTGCTACGCCTTTTGGCAGCATTACGATGCGGGCAATGCAGTTTTTCAACTAGAAGAAAACTATAGCTGGATGCCTCAATTAGGACTTAACTGGGCTGTGGCTGTGGATGGGTTATCAGTTCCTTTTGTACTTCTGGCTGGACTGGTGACAACACTGGCGATTTTTTCAGCTTGGCAAGTTGATCGCAGACCCAAACTGTTCTATTTTCTGATGCTAGTCTTGTACTCGGCACAGGTAGGGGTATTTGTCGCCAAAGATTTGCTGCTATTTTTCATTATGTGGGAAGTAGAGTTAATTCCTGTCTATCTACTTATATGTATTTGGGGTGGGCAGAAGCGTCGCTATGCTGCGACTAAATTTTTAATCTATACGGCTGCGGCTTCTATATTTATTCTGGTAGCAGCCCTAGCAATGGGTCTTTATGGTGGTGGTAATGTCAGTTTTGATTTAGTTGATTTAGGACTGAAGGATTACCCCCTAAATTTAGAATTGCTGCTATATGCAGGATTGCTGATTGCCTTTGGTGTCAAATTGGCTGTGTTCCCCATGCATACTTGGTTACCAGATGCTCACGGTGAAGCTTCTTCTCCAGTATCGATGATACTAGCAGGTGTGCTGCTGAAGATGGGCGGATACGGATTAATTCGCCTGAATTTAGAAATTCTCTCTGATGCACATATTTACTTTGCACCGGTTTTAGCGATTCTGGGAGTTGTCAATATTATTTATGGTGCTTTGAACTCCTTCGCGCAAGGAAATATGAAGCGTCGGCTGGCTTATTCGTCGATTTCTCACATGGGATTTGTACTGCTGGGTATTGCGTCCTTTACTGATTTGGGTATGAGTGGCGCAATGTTACAGATGATTTCCCACGGTTTAATCGCGTCTGTGCTATTTTTCTTGGCAGGTGTTACCTATGACCGCACTCGCACAATGATCATGGATGACCTGGGCGGTATTGGTCAAGTCATGCCGAAAGTATTTGCACTTTTCACAATCAGCGCGATGGCTTCCCTAGCTCTACCTGGGATGAGTGGCTTTGTGGGGGAACTGGCGGTTTTTGTGGGCATAACTAGCAGCGATGTCTATAGTTCCGCTTTTTGCATTGTGACTGTGTTTTTAGCCGCAGTGGGAGTTATTCTCACGCCAATTTATCTGCTGAACCTGCTGCGAAAGGTATTTTACGGCAGTAGTGCCGCCTTAATGTGTGACGTTAATAATGCAGCTTTAGAGAATCAGGAGGACGAAGGAACAGCTTGTTTTGGTACTGATTGTCTGTTACCTGATCAGACTATATATAGTGATGCGAAACCTCGTGAACTGTTTATTGCTGCCTGTTTTATAGTGCTAATTATCGGTGTGGGAATTTACCCCAAGTTAGCCATGCAAATGTATGATGTGAAAACTGTGGCGGTAAATGCTCAGGTACGCCAGTCTTTAATGACTATCTCCCAAACAAATCCTCACGTCTATGCTCAGGGTTTGTTAGTTCCTAATATCCCAGATGCGGAAGTTGCGCCTGTTTTGGGAGTGGTCAAGTAACTTTGTTGACCTGTTAAGATAATGGTCAATAAGTATTACAGAGAATTTCTAGAACTATGAAACGCCGTGATTTCATTAATTGGGTAGGTTTGGGTGCAATAGTTAGTAGCTTACCTGTAGCGATCGCGGCTTGTTCTGAGGAACAAATTACATCTGACGATTGGCAAACTGTGGGAACTGTGGCAGAGTTAGATCAAGATGGTCAATTATTAGTCAAAAATTGGCCATCTGTGAATGTTTTAGTGGTCGGTACATCTGAAAGCGAAAATCTAATTGCTGTTGACCCTACCTGTACTCACTCAGGTTGCACCGTAACATGGCAAACTGAAGGCAATAAATTTAACTGTCGCTGTCATGGCGCAGAGTACAGCAGTGATGGTCAGGTGCAAAGAGGCCCGGCTACAGAACCACTGAAAACTTACACAGCTAAAATTGAGAATAATTCTGTTTTAGTCAAACCCAATTAGATCCTCTCCACTTCCTATTTGCAAGCATGGTGAATCATATCAACCAGCTTTTAGTCCACGCACAAGCCGCAGCTGATGCCGCCGATTGGTCATTATTGACTCAATATTTACAACAGTTGATATTGAAATTAGACTCCACCCACCCAGAAGTGCATCAAAATCGGCAAGATGTGCTGAAATTAGCACTGTCTATTTTAGAACTGGGAGATTTTCAACAACGGTGGGAAATTACTAAAGTTTTACAGCAATTGGGAAAGATTGCTATCCCCCCATTGATTGATATTCTCGCAGATGAAGATGCTGAAGAAGATTTACGTTGGTATGCAGTTCGCACTGTAGGAGAGTTTCAACACCCAGAGGCTATAGTCTCTTTGGTGGATTTACTGAAAACCAGTGAAAATCAAGAACTCAAGACTATGGCTGCATCAGCTTTAGGACAAATAGGTAATGCGGCGATTACGGCACTAACTCAACTTTTGGCTGAAGAGGAAACAAGACTTTTAGCAGTGCGATCGCTAGCTTACATTCGCACTCAGGAGACAATTACACCTTTATTGACTGTTGTCCAAGATTCACAAGCCGCAGTCCGCAGCGCTACCCTAGAAGCCCTCAGCAGCTTTCATGACCAACGTGTACCACCAGTCCTATTAAATGCTTTGGATGACGTTGCCGCCCCAGTCAGACGTGCCGCAGTGCAAGGTTTAGGTTTTCGCCCTGATTTATGTACAAAATTAGATTTAGTGGCGCAATTGCAGCCAAGATTGTTAGATTTTAATCTGGATGTTTGTTGTGCAGCTGCGATCGCTCTTTCTCGCATGGGGACTGATGCGGCGGCGCAGCATTTATTTGAGGTATTAATTTCACCCAATACACCACTGAAGCTGCAATTGGAAATTATCCGGGCTTTAGCCTGGGTGGAAACTTTATCTAGTTTGGCATATCTACACCAAGCACTCAATCAAACCACATCACAAACACTGTGGCTAGAAATTATCACTGTTTTGGGGCAAGTGCAAAAGCCGCAGTTAATGAAACCAGCCGCAGAAATATTATTAAATATTTTGCAGTCACAGCATCCATTCACAGATGCCAATCTTTCTGGGACGAATATTAAAAGTGCGATCGCTTTGGGTTTGGGACAATTAGGAAACAATCAAGCTGTGGAAGCATTGATTTTATTGTTAGCAGATACCAATCCCACTGTCAGATTACACGCGATCGCTGCCCTGAAAAAACTGGACGCAGAAGTTGCATATCAACAGTTACAGCGATTATTCCATAATTCCACAATCACACCAGATTTGCAACAAGGAGTGGCGATCGCTCTGGCAGAATGGTAACTTTTTTCAACATCTTGCACCAGCAACAACCCGCCGGAGGTTTAAACCCCCGTCTGATAGCAAAAGTCGTCTAAAGACGACTGGGAAAAGATTTCAGTCCATTTTAATGGACTTTAGCTATGAGCGTGGAAATTGATTTCCACGCGGGTTTTGTAGCTGATTTCAAATTGTGCAAGATATAAGCGCCCCAGGAGGGGAAGTCAAAAGTCAAAATTAAAAAAATCTCCCACTGCCTAGAAATAGCAGAAGGGAGATTTATTGTTAAAGTTCGTCAGGTGATCGGAATAGCTATTTATTTAGTATTAATCACCACTACTTTCATTCCTCCTAAAGATAGAGAATTGTCACTATTTTTAACTCCCCCACTCACCGCTCAACAGATCCTCAGTCTTTGATGATCACTAGGCAATACCTTTCGGTTAAGGGATGTAGAGACGTTCCATGGAACGTCTCTACAAGGGTTTTCGGCTCACGAATTTGCTTAACCGAACAGTATTGGATCACTAGGTGCTTGGGGCTATCACTGGTTATATACTGATTTTTACCACTCAATACTTAGTATTTTTAACAAAACTTACGTCTAGTTAGGGATGTAATAACTTATTCTCTGATGTTACAGTTTTAATACCGCCCTATTTGGTTGAATAATAAACACAAAATGCCGATTATGGCAATATTTTGTAAGGAGTGAATGTGAATAATCTGATTTTTTTCTCCGAAACGCTACGCGCCCGCAAAAGCTTGTTTTACTTGCCCTGTGTAGCTGCTCTGTCAGTCCTGGGTACTAGTTTGCCTGCTGTGGCTGAAACAGTAGATACTCAAATTTTAACTGATTCCTCTGTAAATGCCACATCTACGGATGCTATTGATTTACAACAATTTCCCAGCGCTAATCCCCAGGAAGTGGCAAATCGAACACTTACACCTGTACCAGGAACAGCCTTAACTTCATCAGCCGCCCTGATGACTGAATCAAAACCGACATCTGAAATTTCCCCTACTCAGGTAGCACAAGCAGATATCGATTTTGGTAGACCTACTCGTGGTGGTAGAAGTTATATTGGTGTTGCTGGTAACATTGGTATAGGTGGTGGTGAATCATCTTTAGGTGATGGCAATTTTGCCGTCATTAGCAAAGTGGGAGTGACTAATACTCTCTCGGTCAGACCATCCGCTGTGTTTGGCAATAACACGACAATTCTGCTACCTGTTACCTATGACTTTAGCTTACAGCAGGCAGATCCCTTTGATGAACCTTTAGCGATCGCTCCTTATGTTGGAGTCGGTGCAGCCATTAAAACCGGCAGTGATTCTAGAACTGCCTTGTTAATCACTGGTGGTATAGATTTTCCCTTAAATCCCCAATTCACTGCTACAGCTTCTGTGAACGCTGGGTTTTTTAACCAAACTGATGTTGGTTTGTTGTTAGGAGTTGGCTACAATTTCACTGGTTTCTAATGACATAATTTTAGTAATAAAAGGCAAAAGTGAATATCACTTTTGCCTTTCGCCTAGGATAATTTTTAAATTTCTTTATTTTTAATCAACTAAAAAAAATCGATCAGTGAGATAATAGAGATATCAGTAACAAACATAGTGAGTATCGAGGAAAAACAGATATTTTTATTACTGATGATCATGCAGAAATCGGGTAATAATATGCAAAATCTCTCATTAGATAGTTAGGTAGGCAAGTAATATCACTATCTAGCTCTGTATATGCTGTTACTGATTTTTTTCTGTTCCCTGCCTCTAAAAGTAATGATGGCTCTAAGCGCAGCTATGCCGTCAGGCTTTACGCCACGCTACGCGAACAGCAATCAAACCGGATTCCTATAGTTTGGATTTTTACAGTAATTATTTCAGTTTGAAAATAACAAATAAAATTTAATTCAAACCTAGCATTTATATTTTATGAATAAACCTGATAAGTCATCTGATCATATCACAAATGTTGTACGAGAGAAGCAAAAAGAAGCCGAACTCATACATGATGTGCGGCTCTTACTACAAAATTTAATCTCTAGAGAAGTCACTACAGTCAAGTTGGTTTTAGATTCTCTTTATGATATCGGCTCAACTAACCTAATTAACCAGAAGTGTCGCTCTCGGACTCTCAATAGAACTCTAAAACTAATTTCTCGGACATCGAAGCCAGTATTTAGAATTTTGGCTTGGCGCTGGTTTGAAAAAAATGGTTCTCAATTAATTACTAACTGGCTGGAAAGCAAAGTGACTTTCCCCAGCACAGAGCAACCGCAAGCAGCAAAAGCCGAATTAGTGGTAGAAAATCCCCACACCAACCTCAATTATCCCCCCAAACCTCAGTATCAGCTTCAAGAAGTCAAGCATCTGCGCTCCCAGGTGACATTACTCACTGGTATATTGGCTGGAGTCGTGACGGTGTTTGGTGGTAGCTTTGTGTGGTTAGGTTATTCCCTAGAGCGATCGCATATGCAAAGAATTGTAGAATTACAAACTCAGGTAAAAACCTTAGAAGCAAGCGTCAATGAGCAATAGCAGTTGTTAGCCCACCTTAGTGGGCTGTGTAGCTGAACTTGGGAAGTGCTATTGAGGATTAGGACTAACTTGGTCAATTACCTGAATTTTGCCATCCGCCCCTACAGTCCAAACATCGTAGACACCGACAACATCGCCATTAGCATCAATATCAACATTGCCACTAGCCCCTTGATAGTTAATATTTTGACCTTCTCTAAGTAACCTCAGCCCCTCGCAGACATCAGTAACTTCTGTACCAGGTGCATTAGCAACCTCTCGAATTTGCTTAGAAATACCAACCCCTGTATTTTCCTGGGCGGCTTGTGCAGCAAGTACTAACAAAGCAGCAGCATCCCAAGCTTGGGGAGCATATTCCCCTGGTGAGCCGCCTTTTTTCTCTTGCCACAGGTTGTTAAAATCTGCTAATGCTTTACCATCAGAACCAGGTACTGTACCCAGCGCCCCAGCTAAGAGAAATCTCCCATCAGCACCTCTACCTACTTGTTCGGGAAAAGTGGGTGCTTTAACTCCATCTGTGAGCAGAATTTGGATACCATCGGTTAAACCTTGCTGGTAAGCAGTTCTGAGCAAAATACTACCTGTTTCAGCATAAAGAACAGCTACAACTGCATCTGGTTTTCCGGCAAAAGCAGCCGCAGCTTCAGTGTCAAATGTTTGCGCTTTAGGATCGTAGCGCACAGGCCTATCTTTATTAATGACAGTACCACCTAATTCTTCAAAAGCTTTTACAAATGCTCTTTCAAATCCCACTCCGTAGTCGTTATTAATCACAACGGTGGAAACTCGTTTGAAACCTCTTTGATGAGCTAGTTGGGCTAATGCTAAGGCTTGGTAAGTATCAGGTGGAGCAGTACGCGCCCAAAAGCCTTTAAAGTCTCCTTTTTGGGCTTTTTCTGTAAAAACTGGACTGGTACTACCAGGAGAAACCAGCATAACTTGATTAGGTACAGCAACTGAAACCGCAGCCGTGGAAACGCTACTAGCAAAGGAACCAACTACACCTGCTACTCTATCCAAAGTTGCTAATTTGGTCATCCCAGCCGCACCAGCTCGAGGATCGGTTTGGTCGTCTACTTCTATCAGGGTAACTGGTTGCCCATTCACACCTCCGCAAGCGTTAACAGTCTCCACTAACAAGGGAACAGAGCCTGACATTTGCTGTCCGATGGAAGCTAAATCACCAGTGGCTGGTAGTAGAGTCCCAATTCGTAATCCTTGACTATTATCAGCTGTGGTATTGGTGTTATCAGCATTTTCACAAGCTCCTAGCAAAAAACCCGTTGCTAGAGTAGCTATACTCAAAGCTAAAGCAGTATTAATTCTTGTCATAATTTACTTTTATTTCTCAGATATTGAGAAGCCTAAAATTAAAACTCGCCGCCAAGACGCATCACCAGTTATCAGTTATCAGTTAAGAGACTTAGTTGGGTCGGAATTTCTGACTCAATCGGCGTGATTACTGTTGACTGTTGACTGTTAACTGATGTAAAAGGCTCCAAAGGATAAATGATAGCATCTACCCAAAGGAGTAAAACTTTTTACCAAAATATCAATATTTATTGATTGATTGGATTGCCGCTATATATGATGAATTAGTGCGCCTCTCCATTTTGTTAGGTGGGGCGCAGGAGAACTGATATTTTCACTTTTCAACGGAGAGGGAGGGATTCGAACCCTCGGTACGGAGTTACCTGCCGTACAACAGATTAGCAATCTGTCGCTTTCAACCACTCAGCCACCTCTCCAGGTGGGCTACAGATAATAACGTTAGCAGACTTTTTTGATTTAGTCAACTGTCAATTTGAAAATTCCTGGGCAAACTCTGTTAACTAATGCAGCATCTTGGCGGGTGGATTGATTTCTGACTTAGACAACCGCTAGAACGTTGTCAAGTCGCTTCGCTCCAATTCAAAATTCAAAATTATTAATTCAAAATTAAAGACAATTAGTGGGAGCTTGAACTCGCCACTAATTGGAGACCGCCAAATCAAAGATTATGGCGGGGGC
>PWQB01000572.1 GCA_003556955.1 Nostocaceae cyanobacterium CSSed10_463m | reverse complement strand
GGGAGAAGGTTTAACTGTTTTGCCATGAGTTTTTTCCCTGAAATTTAATTACACAAAAGTCGCTTGAATTGAACACCGCAGCAAACACAGCATAACGGATGAAATGGGTTTCCTAACACAATTTTGAGGAACAAAGGATAAACAGCAGTAGTATTACCCTTGATGAGTGAGTGGCAATTTGATAATTAAAAAGGAGCTAGTACTGCAAGGCGTTTGTCAGCAGGGGTGTATAGCAATACGCCCGTAAAACAATCAAGAAGCTTATTCTATAAGTTTTTCATTGATTTTGAATAGTGTGTTTATTTACGCCGTGCTGTACTAGACAACTGTTTTTGTTAGATTGTCATCTGCCTCGACTCTATAAATAAAATTCTCATGAAAACTGTTCTAATTGTTGAAGACGATTTCATTAATGCCCGCGTTTTTTCCAAAATTTTGACCAAACGGGGTGGTTTGAATGTAAAACATACAGAAAATGTGGAAGAAGTCATGGAAATCGCCCACTCAGGCGAAGCTGACCTGATTTTAATGGATGTTTCTCTGTCAAGAAGTGTTTATCAAGGTCAGTCTGTTGATGGGATCAAAATTACACAAATGTTGAGATCCAACTCAAAAACGGCGAACTTACCAGTTATTCTGGTAACGGCACACGCGATGGAAGGCGATCGCGAAAACTTCCTCCAACAAAGCGGCGCTGATGGCTACATCTCTAAGCCAGTTGTCGATCATCAACAGTTTGTTGAACAAATCATTGCTCTTCTCCCCCAAGATATCCACTAAGAATTGACCACATATCTGAGGAATACTCGCCCACTCACAATTTGGGCGAATATTTCCTGACCCTTATAGTATACCTGTACTATAAAATGGTATGTTATGCAAGTGGTGAACTAATGGGAAGTTTAAATTAATTTCTTACTCCCCCTTGCTCCCCTTCGACTGCGCTCAGGGCAAGCCTGCTCCCTGCTCCCCTGCCTCTTTCGGTAAATCCCCATGAAGAATTACCAGGGCTTGATTAATTTCCCTGTAGCTCTAGAGCCGCTTGAATGCGTGGCAATTCTAAGAATCTTTTGGCATCAGATAGTAATCTTTCACCCCAGAGATTTTCCTTGAGGAAATCTAAACTAGCATAGCGCTGATCGATGCGGAGTGCTGCTTCTCCCATTGATAGGGCTTTTTGGCGGTCGCCTTTATTATACATTGCCACTGCTAACGCTAATAAAGGTTCAGCGGCTTGTTTGTCGATTTCAACAGAACTCCGCCATTTCTGAATTGCAGTTTCAACATCACCCTGTTCATATTTGATTAAGCCAATGTTGTTAATCGCCGGCCAAAATTTGGGATCAAGAGAAAAAGATTTATTGTACTGAGCGATCGCTTCTGGCAATCGACCCAACATATAATAAGCATTTCCCAAATCAAACCAGCCTTCTGGGCTATCCGGTTTCAACTGCAAACCTTTTTGGTAATAGGTTGCTGCTGCTTGGTAATTTTGCTGCTGAAAACTAGCCGAACCCAAAGCAAACAAAATGTCAGGATTTTGGGGATTGAGGGATTGTGCTGTTTGCAAAGCTGCGATCGCCGCATCAAAATCTTTGGCTTGTAAATGTAAACCACCTAACAGAAACCAGACTCGATCATTATTAGGAGCCAGTTGACTAGCTAATCTAGCCCGTGGTAAAGCCAACTCAAACTGCTGAAATTGTCCCAGTTGAGCTGCTTCTTGTGCGAACCCCAACCCTTGTTTTTCTAAATTTTCTGCATTTAGTTGCAGAGTAGGAGGTATTAGTTGTGCGTGAACTGCCTTTGGCATATTCCACAAACCACATACAACCAGAAAAGAAATTAAACCAATATGTTTAGGCACATTACCGCCTCTTAGCCACAAATCAAGGAATCTTCCAGCTAGCTTAAACGATATCCGCTTGAGAAGAAAGGCAAAGGTAATGCGAGGTTCAAATTATGATGATTTTGTAAGACAATTCTTATAATTACTGAAAAAACTGATTAATTACTCGATCAAACTATGAATTGCCTCTCGTTCACTGTCCATTCTACCAAGTTTGCTGTGGCGATCGCCTACATGGCAGCTTTGCCGATCACTGTTCTGGTTCCCACTTTCGCTAAAAGTGTAGCTGCTCAAACTCCCCCAGCAATCCAGGCTGATGCTGTACAAGTTCCTGATTTCCTCAACCCTCATCCCAATCATCTCCTGTTTCCCACTCAGCCAGAAGAAGTGAAAATTCAGCGCACTCAGCCGATAACTTTAGCTGAGGCTTTAGAACTAGCAAAACGCAACAATCGACAATTACAGGTAGCCAGATTAGAACTCGAACGTAGTCGTTCAGCATTAAAAGAGTCTCAAGCTGTTTTGCTTCCTAATATTGGTGTCAATACTAACTTGACTAATAGGGGTGATGGGTTTACTGGTAACGCCTCTCAATCCAGCACTGCTTTCAACGGTCAAGCAGAAATCAATTATGATCTCTACACCTCTGGTAATCGCCAAGCTAGTATCCGCGCTGCTGAAGAACGTCTACGGATAGATGAATTAGCTGTAGAGAATCAGTCTTTAGAAATCCAGTTGAATGTCACTACTCAATATTACAATTTGCAAGAAGCAGATGAGTTAGTCAGAATTAATCAGTCGGCTGTGGCCAATTCCCAGGCTAGTTTGCGGGATGCTCAAGCTAGAGAACGCGCTGGAGTTGGTACGCGGTTTGATGTGCTGCAATCTCAGGTAAATTTGGCTAATGCTCAACAAAGCCTGATTAGTTCTTTGGCTCGACAGCAAATTTCTCGTCGTGAGTTGGCTACTTTGTTAAATTTGGCACAGTCAGCCAATATTAGTGCGGCAGATCCTGTACAAGTGGTGGGACTTTGGCAACAAAGTTTGGAAGCATCTATTATCCAAGCGTTTCAAAACCGTCCCGAATTACAACAAATTTTAGGAGAACGTAAGATTTCTGAACAACAGCGACGACAAGCTTTGTCACAGCTAGGACCGCAAATTGGATTAAATGGTACTTATAGCGTCTTGGATCAATTTGACGATGGACTCAGCCTAACTGATGGTTATTCTGTGGGACTCAGAGCGCGTTTAGTTTTATTCGATGGGGGAGCTGCTAAAGCCAGAGCAGCTCAGTCTAAAGTTAATATTGCGATCGCCGAAAATCGATTTGCCAGTCAGCGTGAGCAAATTCGCTTTAATGTGGAACAATTCTATGCTCAATTGCAGTCAAATCTAGATAATATCCAAACTTCCGGTGTGGCTTTAGATCAAGCTAAAGAAGCCCTACGTTTAGCCAGATTACGCTTTGAAGCTGGTGTTGGGACTCAAACAGATGTGATTTTTGCGGAAAACGATTTGACAAGGGCTGAAGGTAATCGAGTCACAGCAATTTTAAATTACAATCGCGCTTTGGCTAATTTACAAAGGACTGTGACCGAAAGATTTTAGATTTTAGATTTTGGATTTTAGATTTTGGATTGGGAATTTTCAGTACCAGCCCCGCCCCTCCCGGATGGAATTAATCCAAAATACTCGCTGCGCTGCGTACGCTTCGCTAACGTAAATCCAAAATTGAGTAAAATTAGTCTCCTAAATCAAGGCGTAAATCAAGACTTAAAGCTAATATAAAGAAAGATTAAGCAAATGGGCATAAACAAGGCTGCGGCTGCGCTCAACCAAAAATTTAATTGGTGTTCGCGTAGTGGCGACTTTATCAGAATGTCGTCCTTTGTCATTGCCCCTTCTGTGCGAGAAGCTACACGGTCAGTGCAACTAGCTATGGCCGTTATGGCTTTAGGTCAGGCTTAGGGTAAATCATTGGTGAAGCTTTCACGAGTGTTTACTAAATATAAATCTGAATTTAATATCATGTCCGGTTAATCAAATTGAATAAAAAATGTTTGCTTTTAGTTTAGACTAAGTTCCTAGCTTGAGGAACTCAAATCTTCACGACAAACTCTTTATTATTGCTGATTTGGCGGACATCATCTAAATTGCTGTACTTGTTTTATCAGGCTATCAAAGCCAAGTGATATTCGTAGGCTACTATTTATGGTTACGCAAATAGAATTGCCTTTGATTGGCAAAATTAAATATCCCATCCGTTGGGGAATTGCATTAATAGCCGCAGGTTCGTTAGCTGTGGGTACAACGGTTACATATAATTTGGTAAATCAGAGAAATCGTGAACAAAATATTACCGAATTAACTGTTCCAGTAAAAGCACAAGATGTAACTTTAAGGATTACTGCTAGTGGTAAAGTTGTGCCAATTCAAAGTGTGAATATTAGCCCCAAAAACCCTGGTGTATTGGCACAGTTATATGTAGAACAAGGCGATCGCGTGGAACAAGGACAAATTCTTGCCCGCATGGATGTAGGCGACATCGAAGCGCAAATCCTCCAAAATCGCGCTAATTTAGCCCAAGCACAGGCACAATTAAATCAAGCTCGTGCAGGGAGTCGTCCTCAAGAAATAGACCAAGCCAAGGCGCGTTTAGCTCAAGTACAGGCACAATTAGACCAGTCTCGTGCGGGAAATCGTGATCAGGAAATTGCCCAAGCCCAAGCACAGGTAAATTCAGCCCAAGCACAGGTAAATCTTACCCAATCACGGGTTAAGCGTTATCAAGAATTAACTCAGCAAGGAGCAACTTCTCAAGACCAATTAGAACAGTTTGTGACTGAAAACAAAAGGGCAAAAGCAAGCTTGGATGAAGCGCAAAAACGATTGTCACTGTTAAAAGTTGGTAGTCGCAATGAAGAAATTGCTGCTAGAGAAGCCGCAGTCACCGAAGCGCGAGCCGCATTGGTACTATTACAAAATGGCAGTCGCCCAGAGGAAATTGCTCAACGTCAAGCAGCAGTAAAAGCCGCAGCAGCTCAAATTCAAGCTGCACAAGTGAGGTTACAAGATACTGTAATTCGTGCGCCCTTCTCAGGAATTGTTACGCAAAAATACGCCAATGTTGGAGCTTTTGTGACTCCCACAACTTCTGCTTCTACCAGCGCCTCGGCAACTTCTAGCTCTATTGTGGCAGTTGCAAGAGGTTTAGAAGTGCTAGCGCAAGTTCCAGAGGTAGATATTGGCAGAATCCAACAGGGACAACAGGTGGAAATTGTGGCTGATGCCTATCCAGATCAAGTATTTCAGGGTAATGTCCGCTTGATTGCTCCCGAAGCTGTGGTGGAACAAGGTGTCACATCTTTTCAGGTGCGGGTAGCTCTGAATACAGGTACAGAGCAACTGCGTTCCGGCTTAAATGTGGATCTGACATTTTTAGGCGATCGCCTCAGTGATGCTTTGGTGTTGCCGACGGTAGTAATTGTCACTGAGCAAGGACAAACTGGTGTCTTAGTCGCAGATGAAAAAAATCAACCCCTATTTCGTGAAGTCACCATTGGGGCGCAAATCGAAGATCAAACTCAAATTTTACAGGGAGTGCAACCAGGCGATCGCGTATTTATCAACCCACCCAAAGACTACATAACCAGAAAAGCCAAAGAACAGAATAACCGATAAAACTGTTAGCTCATCTCTTAAAATTACGAACTACGTTCGCGTTAGCGTTTCCGCAGGAAAGGGAGCATTACGAATTACGAATTACGAATTACAAATTAATATGAATCTTCTAGAAAGTATGCAAATGGCGGGTAAAACCCTGCTCTCTAATAAGTTGCGTAGCGCCCTGACAATGTTAGGGATTGTTATTGGTAATGCTTCGGTAATTGCCATGATCGGCATTGGTGAAGGTGGACAAAGGTTTGTGGCTCAACAATTAGAATCTTTAGGGCCAAATGTGTTATTTATCCTTCCCGGAAATCAAGCCTCTCAGCGCATTTCTAGAGATTTACCGAAAACTTTAGTCTATGAAGATGCCGAGGCGATCGCTAATCAAGTCCCAACAGTAGCAGCAGTCACGGCGGAGTTAAATAGTCGGCAAGTAGTCACATTTCGCAATCAAAACAGTAATGTAAATATCATCGGCACAACGCCCACTTTTTTGATCGTGCGTGACTTTGAAACTACCACAGGGCGATTTTTTACTGACTTAGATATGAGGCGCAATAACCAAGTTGTAGTATTAGGCTCAGATTTAGCAGCGAGACTATTTGGTAATAGTAACCCAGTAGGTCAGCAGTTGCGGATTAGAAATGCCAGTTTTCAAGTAATTGGAGTCCTAGAAAGCAAAGGCTCAAACTTAGGTGTGAATTACGACGAAGCGGCTTTAATTCCCCTGATGACAATGGCTAACAGAATTGTAGGACGAACTTCTCCCTACGGATTAGAGTTAACTTATATTACTGCCTCAGCTAACGATGCCGAAAGTGTGGATGCAGCAAAGTTTCAAATTACTAATTTGATGCGTTTGCGGCACAAAATTACCGGAGAAGATGATTTCACTATCAACACTCAAAAGGATGCTTTGCAAACCCTCGGTCAAATTACAGGTGCATTAACAATTATGTTAGCGGCGATCGCTGGGATATCATTATTTGTGGGTGGCATTGGCATCATGAATATTATGCTAGTTTCCGTCACTGAACGCACCCAAGAAATTGGACTGAGGAAGGCAATTGGCGCAACAGAACAGGATATTTTGCTGCAATTCATGATTGAGGCGGTGATTGTTTCCTTTATCGGCGGTGCAGTGGGAACTGTAGTTGGTGTGAGTGGTATTATTTTGGTAGCAGCCGTAACACCTTTAGAAGCAGCAATTTCTGCTACTGCGATCGCTACAGCAGTTGGTGTCTCTGGCGGAATTGGTTTATTTTTTGGAGTCGTTCCCGCCCGGCGTGCGGCTCAACTTGACCCAATTGTGGCGCTTAGAAGTGCTTAGGGACTTTAACATAACGCGAAAGTCCCCATCCTCAATGTACTCATAGGGTGGGGATGAATAGCGGTTGGCGACGAATAACAAATTAGGAAATGCATATATTATCCTAGAAACAAGAAGTAATAACTAAATTGTTATGGCAAACACTATTACCATTACTAATCCTATTTTTCCTTATCCTGCCCCCAAATCGACGATTATTCGCCTAGAGAATATCTTTAAAATCTATGGCAGTGGTGAAACTGAAGTTAAAGCCCTGAATGATGTCAATTTGACTATCAACGAGGGAGAATATTGTTCAATTATGGGGCCTTCTGGTTCTGGTAAATCCACAGCTATGAATATTATTGGCTGTTTAGATCGCCCTAGTAGCGGAAATTATTATTTAGATAACCTGGATGTCGCCCAAATGAACGATGCAGATTTGGCGAAAATCAGGAATAAAAAACTGGGGTTTGTGTTCCAACAATTCCACTTATTATCCCAACTGACAGCGTTAGAAAATGTCATGTTACCAATGCTTTATGCCAGCGTCAGCCCTAGCGAAAGAAGCGATCGCGCTGCCGAAGCATTAAAAAAAGTTGGTCTAGAAAAGCGCCTGAATAATAAACCCACTCAATTATCTGGTGGACAGCAACAACGGGTTGCGATCGCCCGTGCTATAGTTAATCGTCCCGTTGTTATCCTGGCCGATGAACCCACTGGCGCACTTGATTCTCATACAACCCAGGAAGTATTGGATATTTTCACCGAATTAAATAACAGTGGAATTACTGTGATTATGGTAACTCATGAATCAGAAGTGGCGCGTCAAACCCAACGCATCATTTGGTTTCGTGATGGCGCAGTCATCCACAGCCACTTAAAACCAACGGATTTTAATCAAGTGACTACATCGTGAGCCAAAATATACTGCACAGACGCGATGAATCGCGTCTCTACAAAGCCTAATTACAAACTGGGGGTTTTGCCTGTTTGTGCTTGTGTTTCAATAGGCTGAACGTCGCTGTAACCCATTTGTCCGGCAATGGTGCGGAACACAGATATTTGTCCTTCAAAATCTAGCTTTTCAGTTTGGGACAGCAAATTTTTGATGGCATCAGTACGCTGGTAATTATTGGGCATTCCCACTACGATATCTCCCATCGCCACAGCCCAAGCATACCAAACTAAAAGTTGATTATTTTCTTTAATTGCACCATAAGCACGGGAGTATTCTGTATCTTTACACTCCACAATATCTCGCATAATTGTTAATTGTTGCTCAGGTGAAAGTTTAAAATAGTCTCCTAAAAGCAAGGGTGCAAGTTCTGGTTCGGCTGCATCTGGATCCGCAGGAGTAATGGATTTACCCATTTTTTCATAAACAAAATAAAACCATGCTAATTTAGCATCGGTATCTAAAGCATTAAACCCTTCCACTACTTTGATAGTTTCATTGCTGAGTGCTTGGG
>PWQB01000267.1 GCA_003556955.1 Nostocaceae cyanobacterium CSSed10_463m | reverse complement strand
TTGTGCTTCTTCGTAGTTGGATTTATTCCTGTTCACAATCTCAACTAATGGTGGTTCCCTCAACAAGTAAATTATCCGCTCACGGGGAACATTTTTGCTCAGAGCATGAATATTGAATTCAGCTTGTTGTGGTTGTTTATATAACTTCTTCCACCATTTTTCTGGCGCATTCTTTTTGGGAAAATCGAACTGATACATCAATAAAAAATCTGGTTTTGATGCCAGTGTCTGCATTTGTATATTTCCCCAAATACCAAATTGATGGGGGGTTTGTTGCCAAAGCCAATCGCCTCTTTGTTCTAAATTGCGATAGCTGCTAATCATACCAACAGTTTTTCTCACCATTGCTTTTTAAATTATTAGTTATTAATTTCTGGACGAAAAGACTCATCTACATAACTCAAGATTTTAGCTGCTCTTTTCTCCCAGGAAAACTGCCGTGCAAACTCTATACTAGCTGTATAACCTTCTATTTTTCTGGGATATTTTTCTAAAACATTCTGTATACATTCAGCTAGTTGACGAGGGTTATCTGCTGCACACCAACCAGCTACTAAAGGCGAGTCTTTAAACACCATTAACGGCGGAATCTCAGTAATCACAAGAGGAGTTCCTGAAGCCATATACTGAAAAAACTTCACTGGATTAGTGAAGTTCGCTGCTGTACCAGAACGGTGAGGATGAGCCAAAACATCAGCCGCCTGAAATAAACTGACTAATCTTTGACGAGGTAATATCCAACCTAAGAATTTGACATTTTCTACATTTTTTTCTCGACATAGTTGTTGATAAGCTTGTACTTGTTCTTCTGTTCCTCCTGTAATAGCAAACTGAATATTTCGCAGTTCTTTAGCAGCATCAATTAAATCATTGATTCCTTTAAAAGGATATAAAGCGCCAGAGTAAACAACTAAATGCTTATATTCATTTCCTAATAACTGTCGCCGCCATTCTTCTGCATTTTCTGGTTCTCTCTGGAGAAATGATTGCTCAAAACCGTTATTTAGCCACACAACTTTTTCTGGTGGCATTCCATTTTCAATTAAACTTTGTCTAATGGGTTCTGACTGCGTAATAGCAATCTGAAAAAATGGACTGTTAACAATTTCTTTCTCGAACACTTTTTCTTGAAAATAGTGCCGCTCATAGATAACTGGAATATGATTTTTGATTGATGCTTTCACAAAATTCCAATCTCTAGTATGGATAAGTTTAGTATGATGTTGGATATGGATTGGTAAATAATATTTTGTAATGACTGTACTAGAGTTAGTAAATTTTCCACCTATTCGATCAATTGGCCAAGGCATTGGCAGTGGGGCTACTTTTAACTTTTCTTGGACATCATAAAATTCTATAAAATTTTGATCTGGTGCTTGGGGATTAAAAGGATTGAGCAACCCTAAAGGATGAAAATTATTTTGTTTTTTATCTGGATATACCAAAATAGAAGAGTAGCCTATATTAGCTGCTGCATTGGCACAAAGTACATCATGAATTTCGTGAGCTGTATCTGATTGCAGTGATATCTCTCGACTAAAGTAAATGTAGTTATTTTTTAAAGCATTCTTTTTCATATTCTTGATTATTCTTTAATTACGGCATACAATTTTGATTTTAGCTTTTCTATCAATTCTACAGATAAATCTGAGAGCTTGTCACAGTCAGGAAAATTACCAAATTTTATTTAGCAATTGCTAATGTGAAACAATGGACAAATCCATTCCTATAAATTTATATTTTTGATTCAAAATAGGAATTTACAACTTCATTCATCTCTCCTATAAACCTTTGGGTAGAAAATAAATTCTTTTGCTTAGTCAGGGATTGAATTAACTGTTCTTGTTTTATCTGCTTACTTAAAACATTAATAATTTTTTTTATAGCTTCTTCTTCAGTATTAAAAAATAAATCTTGATTGTTTTCACCAACTATTTCAATTTGTCCGCCATCACTTCTGACAAAAGGAATAGCACCAGCTTTTACCATTTCAGCAATAGAGATACCAAAAGGTTCTCTTTTAAAGTGAATACCATATTTACATTTAGCTAGAACTTTAATATATTCCTCATAGGGAAGATTTTCATATAAGGTGATCCAAGAGGAGTTTTCTTTTACCATCTTCTTGATTAAATTAGTATATTTCCATTCGGATAAACTACCTCCTCCACCTGTAATATGTAGCTTAATATCAAAACCTTGCTCACGAACCAACTTGAGGATTTTGATAACTCTATGAGGCTCTTTAGCTCCCACTATTCGTCCACTGCAAATAAATGCATCTTCTTTCTCAATCCAAGGTACATTGGGAGTATCTATAACTACCGGAGGGTATACTACTTTAGCATCAATGCCATAGCCCTCTTTTGTAATATTTGCCACACAGTAAGAATTGGCTATGGAAATATTTTTGCTTAACTGTTCCTGAGAAAAGTTGGAGATTTTTCTGTGAAAAGGTTTACCCTCTAGAACTTTAATCCAATGTATATATTGAATTCCAATTTTACCCATATCCATTGCATTATATGCAGATAATACTAAGTCAAAATCAGAACTTTTTTCTTTAAAAATACGAATCAAAAGATGGAAAAATACCATTTTCACATTTTTATTACTTAGTATGAAGAAGTAACAAACATTCTTCAAAAAATTTGGCAAAACAATTTTAATCTTTATGTCCTGATTTGATATGCTCGTTCCATACATGGAATTAAGCTTTTTTAGATCAATATTACCCAAGGTAAATAATGTCACATCATATTTATCCTTCAATGCTTGGATAATCCATAAACCCACTGCTTCTGCACCACCACCCATAAAATATGGGTAATAAATAGCTATTTTTTTCATACATTTTTATTGTATTTTACACGACACTCTGAAATTGGCAATCATCAACCAGATTATTACTTCATTCAAGTGTATTTATTGTATTTATGGCTTTTTCACCTTTTGATTTTTCCATTGTTTCTACTTTATCAAATAAGTAAATGGCTAAATTATATGATTCACTAATTAATCTATTTTCTTCTTGAGCATTATTTACTAAACCATCTACTAGTATAACTAGAGAATTTAACATATTGTTGAGTTGTCTATGAAGATCGTCAAACATTTGTTTAAACTTTTCATGATGACCATTATTGTTATTAGCAAAAGGTGATGATTGCCAATTATTTTTTAGTTGAATATACTCCTGGAATATCTCAATATTTGTGAGTATTCTTAATGCTGATTTGTACGATTCATTAAGTAATTCATGCTTTTCTTTGGCATCATCTACCAGTCCATCATTAAATAATCTCAAGCAACCAATTATAGAATTAAGTCGCGTGCGAATTTCATAAGATACACGAATTAACATTTGGTTAGATTGACTGCTACTGTCTGCTTGTTCACCAAATTGCATGGAGTAAAGGCGCGAATAGTAACCCCCCTGTCGTAAAAGTTCATGGTGGGTTCCTGTTTCCATCACACGCCCTTGATCGAAGACAGCAATTTGATCAGCTTTTTGGATGGTGGAAAGACGGTGTGCAATTACTAAAGTTGTGCGATCGCGACTGAGGTTATCTAAGGCTGCTTGCACTAATCGCTCAGAAACAGTATCTAATGCTGAGGTAGCTTCATCTAAAATCAGAATTTCGGGATCTTGCAGTAAAGCACGTGCTATGGCTAAACGCTGGCGTTGTCCTCCAGATAACACAACACCGCGATCGCCTATCATGGTGTCAAATCCCTGGGGTAATTTACAAATAAATTCATAGGCGTTAGCCCGTTTACTGGCTGTGATAATTGCTTCTTCGCTAGCTTCAGGTTTTCCGTAGGCGATATTATTGCGTACAGAATCATTGAAAAGAAAAGTATCTTGACTAACAATACCCATAGCTTGGCGGATTGCTCTTAAATCAAACTTGCGTATATCTACGCCATCGATAGTGATACAGCCAGATATGGGATCATAAAATCTGGGTAAAAGATCCGCCAGTGTGGATTTACCCGCACCAGAACTACCAACTAAAGCCAGCGTAGTTCCTCGTTTTAAATATAAATCTACATCTTTTAGTACTAACCGATCATGATCAGGGTAGGCAAAACTTATATTATTAAAATGTATGCCTGTCTGTAATTTTGTATATGGTAAATTACCATTGGGCATGAAGGGCTTGTTATCACGCCGTAAAAAATCAGTCACCGCATCCACACTGGCTGAGTTATTGGCAAAGCTACTACGAAGACCATTTAATTGAGACACAAAAGGTAAAAGTCGCAGTAACACCAGTAAATATGTGAGCAGAACCGCAGAAAGTGTAGCCATTTGCTCTGCAAATAAGACTCTTCCTATAAAAACAATCAGGATTAAAGATATAATACCGGCAACTTCACTAGTTGGTCCAATGATATTAGAATTCACTTGAGACTGAAATTCTGCTGTTTCCCTCTGATGAATTAACTGGTTAATTTTTTGATATGTTTCTTTTTCATAACCAGTTGCCTTGACTAGGCGAATGCCACATAGGGTTTCTATAATACTATTCGTGAGCATTTTAGAACTTTCAGTCAGCATTTCACCAAAATACTTTGATCGGGAAATTGCATACTGATTTACTAAGGTCACAAAAGATAATAAAATCGTTGAAAATATAGTTAATTGCCAGGAAATTGAGATTAAAATAATTAAAAAAAGTAAGATTGTAATAATATTTATAATTAATTTAATAATATTATTTACTGAAACTGATGCGCGAGGAATCTCTCCATTTAGGCGATTCATTAAATCCCCAAGCTTCATCTTAGTATAATAATTCAGGTCAATATCTAGCAGTAACTGGATACCTGCCTTACGCATATCTGAGGTAAGTGTTCGAGATACAGAACTAGAAGCTAAACTACTGGCATAACTAGCAGCATTTTTTAAAAAAATTACAAGTATAATTGCTGTTGCCATCATTCCTAATCGATAACTTTCTGGGAAATTATCAAATGGCGACATAATAGCTCTAATAATGGGTGGAGCATTACTTAAATCTATTTCTTGTCCTACTATTTTTAGGACTATTGGCACGATCATGGCTGTGCTGATGCCATTAAATAAAGCTCCAGAAAAGCCCAGGATTATTGTCAAAAGTATTTGGAATGGGTAAGGTTTAGTGAATTTTATTAGTTGATTAAGAGTAGTCATAAGTCTTTTATAAGGAACCTTATTAAATTGAACCAGATTCAAATTTAGTTTTTTAGTTTCCGATACCTGGAAAATAACATAATTTAGCTATCATTTATTTTTACAGTTGAGAGACAACTTGAGATAGTGTCGCTGCCATAGTATCAACACTATAGTATTTAATACATCTTTCTCTAGCCATTTGGCCTTTTGCTTTTGCTTCATCGAAATTTTGAAATATCCATTGAATCTTTTCTGCTATTTGTTCTGGACAACTAGAATCAACTAAATATCCGGTTTCGCCGAGGATTTCAGGAATATCTCCTACCCTTGTTGCTAAAACAGGTTTCGCCATAGCCATACCATCAGTTAACTTCAGAGGGAATTGAGCCAAAGCTGCTGGTGTATTTCTCTGGGGAACCACAATAATGTGTGCTGCTGCCACAATTTCTGGCATTTCTGTAGATGAATATTTTGGTAATTTGATGATCCAATGCCCCCATTTTTCCATGAGTTCAGCATCATAATCATCATAAGGACTACCCCCTACAATGACTAGCCTTAAATCAGGCTCATTTAGCTGTTCCAACGCCATTAAAACATCTTCTACTCCTTTGTATGGTCTGGGCGCACCAGGAAACATTAAAATGCGATATCCAGAAAGCCCATAACGCGCTCTACTTTCTTCAGCATTATAAAGGTCAGGATTAAATAAATAAGTATCTTTGCCATTTGGCAAATAAATCCCACCAAATCGCTCTTTTAAAAATTGGGTATGAATTGTTATGGCATTAGCATTTTGTGTCATACCTTCCACCCAGTTTAAATAAAGTGGGTGATCAGGATATCTCAAAGCACCATTTGTTTTAAAAATATCGCGGAATAATTGTTTGGGACTGGGGTTATACTGCCATTTATCGCCACCATGCCAACTCATTTCCCAGTCATCTATATCTAAAATAATCGGTCGATGGTTTTTTAACCTTTTCAGCAGAGAAATACCGAAGGTAGTAGGCTTTGGTCTCATAGCATAAATAATATCACCATCCAGTTTTTTGAGAACTTGAGAGGCTGATTTGAGAAATTGCGGATAGTTATAGCCTGTAACATGACTAACGGCAATTTCCGATTGAGGTATTACTGCTGCTTGATCACCAAAAACAAACCCTAAAATTTCTACTTCATATTTAAGCTTTTGCAGGGCTTGCGCCAACAAAAATGAACGCACACCGCCACCGCCCCATCGCCCAGCCCCGGCACTTGACAAATCGCTGACTAGTATGGAAATTTTTAATTGAGTTTGGCTTTGCTGTAAACTCACAATAATTTTGCTTTGGTGAATATTTGCGAAAAATATCAGTACTTTGGCTATAGAGTCAGACGCTAGGCAAAATATTCAGCATTTTACATGGCGGTTTTCTCAATGTTTGAGCCAAAAATCACATCATAAATTTACCGTTTAGTTTGCACTTTCTCCCAGAGAAGTTTTACTGAGTCCTAAAGATTAGCTTTGATGAACTTCAGTATACCCTAAGTGTAAGTACTGTTGTATATTATTATTTCATATTAAATATGACATTTATAATAAACAAAATATAGACAATTTGGTAAATTTGTGCAAGTAGCTCAGTGACTGACATGGGTACTAGGATAGATACAATACATAATGAGGGAGAAAGAGGGAATGCAGGTAATCCGTCTTGAGGCACTCTCAGACAACTACATATTTTTACTGCACGATGAGCAACAAAATATTGCTGCTGTTGTTGATCCGGCGGAGGCTGAACCAGTATTGCAGAAACTGGCTGAACTCAAAGCTAAGTTGGTAGCCATTTTCAACACTCACCACCATAACGACCATGTGGCTGGAAACAAGGAGTTAATCAAACATTTTCCCGACTTGACAGTGTATGCTGGATCTGAGGATCGAGGTAGGATTCCCGGACAACAGGTACTTTTACGAGAAGGCGATCGCGTAGAATTTGGACATCTTACCGCTACAGTGTTTTTCGTCCCCGGACATACTCGCGCTCATATCGCTTACTACTTCCCTCCTCTAACATCTAGTGAAGCTGGAGAACTATTCTGTGGTGATACCCTGTTTGCTGGCGGTTGTGGACGCTTATTTGAAGGCACACCGACCCAAATGGTGGAATCATTGAGTAAAATACGCTCTCTCCCAGATAATACCCGTGTTTGGTGCGCTCATGAATACACCTTAAAGAATCTGGAATTTGCTCTGACTCTAGATAGTGATAATACTGAATTACAAAGGCGTTACCAAGATGTAAAAAACTATCGTAGCCGCCAAGAACCTACTGTTCCCTCATTATTAGGTGTGGAAAAACTAACTAATCCCTTTTTACGTTGGGAACAACCCTCATTACAGTTAGTAACCAAAAGTAGTGATCCAGTACAGACTTTTGCTCGTTTACGGGGAATGAAAGATAAGTTCTAGATCCAGTACAGAACATTTCGTTTTTAGTTAGCTATCCATCCCCGCCCTATAGAGGGTTAGGGAATTTCGCAGGTTTGTGTTAAAGCCTGCCAATTTCTTCCATTTTTTTGCTTATGTGTATATAATGCAAGCAAGTGCTTACATTTGCCTCATCCTGATTGTGGGATTTTGCTAGAAAACCACAATTTTGACATTGAATTACTAGATTTACAAACTTTCAATATACCCACAAACCTCCTCAAACAACCTTATATATGGTTTGCCAACCCAGTGATGATAACTGCCCAATCTGTTTATAAGATGAGAAAATAAAGATGCTCAATTCTGAACCCCCTGAGTCTCAAGTTTCTGCGGAAATTGAACAGCAAGAGCAAACATTGAAACCAAGCCCAAAGCGACGTGGGCTGTTAATTTTGGGTATCGTCTTGTTAATTGCTGGTAGTGGTGGCGTTGGTTGGCGCTGGTGGCAAAATAGCTTTGCAGGTAACGCCTCTGGCGATAGAGCTGCTGCGGGTCAACCGATGGGAATTCCTGTGAAATTAGCCACTGTGGAAACTAAAACTATCCAAGATAGTTCAGTAATTGGGGGTTTTTTAGACTCTCCTGGCTCAGTAACAATCAGGCCAGAAATTGACGGGCGGATTAGTGAGATTATATTTAGGGCAGGCGATCGCGTCCAAAAAGGACAAGTTATAATGCGTTTGCAAAGTGCC
>PWQB01000173.1 GCA_003556955.1 Nostocaceae cyanobacterium CSSed10_463m | reverse complement strand
GCACCCTGCCCCCTGCCCCCCTGCCTCTTTCCCCGTATCCTTACAATAATGATTCAGGGCTACGGGTAACACCAGGAACTAATGGCATTTCTGGTTGTGGCTGTTGCCTTTGTAAATATTGACTCAAAAGATGAGCCATATCTCCACGGGTCATTGGCCGTAATGGGGAAATGTTATTTTGGGCATCTGTATTAATAAATCCTTCGGCAACTACTGTAGCGATCGCTCTTCTCGCCCATACTGGAATTAATGCTGCATCTGGATGCGGCGCAAGTAGTTCCTTTACAGTGTCATCACCAAATTGAAATACACCATAAGCTTGGGCAAAAATCGCTAACCCCTCTGCCCTGGTCACTCTTTGATTAGGGAAAAATAAATTGCCTCGATATCCTCTCATAATGCCAGTTTTCAGCACTGCCTGAATATCATTAAATGCCCAATGGGAACTGGGAACATCTGCTACAGTTTTCGACTCTTGTTGTTTAATAGCTTCGCGTTGGTCGAGTCTAAATGCTTTCACCAAAATTGCAGCTAATTCTGCACGATTAATCATCCTTTCTGGATAAAAGTTGCCATCAGGTGAATTTGACATTAAGTTAGCTGCAATTACCTGTTGAATTGCTTCAGATTGCAATGCTTCACTTGGTTCCAGCGCTCTAGTAACACTTAAGGGCAGGTTTTGCAGTAGTAATACCAAGGAAAGAGTACCTAGCAACTTTCGCATATTAATCATGATTTTTATTTTGCTAATTTGCATCTTGGATTGACGCATTTTATCTTGACAAAGTTGCCGTTATTAGGTAAAGAAGTAACTTGACGGTTGTTATCTAGTAAATCATGACTCACTAATTATGTGGGTGGACAGTTTTTGCTAATTATTAAGCTAATTAAAATTTAATTCTATTCCCTCCTTTTTGTTTGAGTCCGTATACTATATTAACTAACTTTACTGGTACATTTCAGATTATTGAACTTAAAAGTTCACCTAATTCAAAATGCTAAGTAACTCTGGATAATCGCAACATAATAAATCCCAACGTTGGGAAATCAAAATATTTTTACGTAGTATCAAATTTCAAATTGCAACCAGATAGACATTATAACCTAACTGCCTTGATGCTGTTATTTAGTTGATAAATCATGTATTTAGCGGAAATAATGAGGAATTTCGGGAGAGTGAATTGGGAATTGCCGAGGATGTAGTATAGTCGAGCGTGATAGACCATTTAGTGAATATTTCAGGAGTTTTGGGATGAGCGCAACAGCAGATCCAGTAAAATTGATGAAGCAAGAAGTTGGTAAAGCAGCTGCGGCCTTGGTAAAATCAGGCTCGATAGTCGGTTTGGGTACAGGGTCAACTACAGCTTATACAATTCAGTTTTTAGGCGATCGCATTAAATCGGGTGAACTTAAAGATATAGTAGGTATTCCTACCTCTTTTCAATCAGAAGTGCTAGCCAAAGAATATGGTGTACCTCTGACTACTTTAGATGCTGTTGACCACATTGATATTGCCATTGATGGGGCTGATGAAGTTGACCCCAACAAGAATTTAATTAAAGGTGGTGGTGCAGCACATACCCGCGAAAAAGTAGTTGATTACTTGGCAGAGCAATTTATTGTAGTGGTTGATAGTGGTAAGTTAGTCGAGCGCTTGGGTTCTTCTTTTGCTGTACCTGTAGAAGTTATCCCAATGGCAATTACCCCTGTTACCAATGCCATTATCAAACTCGGTGGTAAACCTGAACTCCGCATGGGTGTAAAAAAAGCCGGGCCAGTAATTACCGACCAAGGCAATATGGTCTTAGATGTCAGATTTGATTCTATTGATGACCCCGTTAACCTAGAAAAAACACTGAATAATATTCCTGGTGTTTTGGAAAATGGTATCTTCGTCAATTGTGCTGATGTCGTTCTAGTGGGCGAAGTTAAAGACGGTCAGCCTTTAGTACGTCAACTGTAAGAATGACTGGGGAGTGGGGACTGGGGAAGAGGGGCGGGTTTAGTAATATTCTGGCTGATGTGGAATCATATCTGTCAACCCGCCCCTACTGGGCATTTGGTCAATACTTGTCTCACATCTTTCAGTAAAATTTCTTCCATACTTCATTTTAAACGTAACTGCATTTACACCCACACTGTACAATCAGGCGATGACAAAACTGCGCTCGACCGTAATTCCCTCTTGCACTTGGAGTCGTCCCATCGGTTTAGGCTGGGACAAGCCCTATACTGTTCGCTATGCTAGTAATATTGATGATGGCCCTTGGCACGGTATGCCTTTGGGTGGCTTTGGTGCGGGTTGTGTCGGTCGTTCTTCACGAGGAGATTTTAACCTGTGGCACATTGACGGTGGTGAACATACTTTTCAAAATATCCCCGCTTGTCAATTTAGTGTGTTTGAATCTGATGGTACTTCTAGTCAAGCTTATGCTTTGGCTACTGAACCGCCGGAAAATAATAGTCTTGCAGCTTGGAAATGGTATCCAGCATCTACGGCTACACAGTCAACAGGAACTTATCACGCTCTATATCCGCGTAGCTGGTTTGTCTACGAAAATGTATTCAAAGCACAGTTAACTTGTGAGCAGTTTTCCCCAATTTGGGCAGAGAATTATCAAGAATCTAGCTATCCGGTGGCGGTGTTTAACTGGAAGGCTCATAACCCCACAAATGCACCTATTACGCTGAGTATTATGCTGACTTGGCAAAATATGGTGGGCTGGTTTACTAATGCGCTCAAGTCTCCAGACGTGCGGATACGGGATGATGGTAGTCCGGTTTATGAATATCAGCCACGTTTAGGCGATAGTCAAGATAATTACAATTTAATCACAGAAAATACAGAACACTTTAGTTGTTTTTTTAGCCGACTTAGTAGTGATCAGTCAGTGGCAGAAGGTGATGGTAGTTGGTGTATTGCCACGATTAAACATCCCCAGGTAGAGGTATTTTATCATACTTGTTGGCATCCTGCGGGAACGGGGGCAGATATATGGCAAAGCTTTGCTGCTGATGGTTCTTTAACTAATTATCAAGATGCCACTCCTGCGTCAGAAAATACACAAATTGGGGCGGCGATCGCCCTGCGTTTCACTCTCCAACCAGGGGAAACTTTAGCCATTCCTTTTGTCTTATCTTGGGATTGTCCGGTAACAGAATTTGCCGCCGGAATTAATTATTACCGCAGATATACAGACTTTTTTGGGCGCGATAGTCATCATGCTTGGGCGATCGCCTCTACTGCTTTGTCACAATATCAAACTTGGTATAAAAACATAGAAAATTGGCAACAGCCGATTATTGATAGAGAAGATTTACCTGACTGGTTTAAAATGGCTCTATTTAATGAGCTATATGACCTCACAAGCGGTGGAACTCTCTGGAGTGCAGCCTCAGAACTTGACCCCATTGGACAATTTGCTGTCCTGGAATGTTTAGATTATCGTTGGTACGAAAGTCTGGATGTGCGTCTGTATGGTTCCTTTGGTTTATTACATCTGTTTCCCGAACTCGAAAAATCAGTGATGCGGGCATTTGCTAGGGCAATTCCCCATAGTGACGACCATCAGCGTGTAATTGGATACTATTACACCATCGGCGCAGAGACAACCACCGCAGCCCGTAAAGTCGCAGGTGCAACACCTCACGATTTAGGCGCACCGAATGAACACGTTTGGCAAAAAACAAATTATACCTGTTATCAAGACTGCAATTTGTGGAAGGATTTGGGTAGCGATTTTGTCTTGCAGGTATACCGGGATTTTCTGCTAACTGGTGCTGATGATGTCCAGTTTTTAGCAGATTGTTGGGCGGGAATTGTGCAGACTCTCGATTATCTGAAAACCTTTGATTTAGATGGTGATGGGATTCCGGAGAACTCTGGCGCACCTGACCAAACTTTTGATGATTGGCGTTTGCAGGGTGTGAGTGCTTATTGTGGGGGTTTGTGGTTGGCGGCTTTAGAAGCGGCGATCGCTATTAGTGATATTTTATTAACGAACCACAGAGGCGCAGAGGACACGGAGGAGTTAGGAAACAGGTATCGGGTTTGGTTGGCGCAGTCGCTTCCTGTTTATCAGGAAAAGCTTTGGAATGGTCAGTATTTCCGCTTGGATAGTGAGAGTGGTTCTGATGTGGTAATGGCGGATCAATTGTGTGGGCAATTTTATGCGCGGTTATTGGGATTGCCGGATATTGTACCAAGCGATCGCGCCTTGTCTGCTTTAGAAACTGTTTATGATGCTTGCTTTGTTAAGTTCTGTAACGGTGAATTTGGGGCGGCTAACGGTGTGCGTCCTGATGGTTCCCCAGAAAACCCCAATGCTACCCATCCGTTGGAAGTCTGGACGGGGATTAACTTTGGACTGGCGGCTTTTCTCGTCCAAATGGGGATGCAGGATCAAGCTTTGAAGTTGACAGAGGCTGTGGTGCAGCAAATTTACCACAATGGTTTACAGTTCCGCACACCGGAAGCGATTACCGCCTCTGGGACTTTCCGTGCTAGTACTTATCTGCGGGCGATGGCTATTTGGGCAATCTATCTGGTTATCGATGGTAAAATGTAACTAAAAGTACATAAAACTCTATACAGATGTTTTACTATGCAGCTTTTGATTGGAATTGTGTCCCCAGTCAAAAAACTAAGTATCACCAATTTTTGGTTTTATTTTCCGGGTGTTTCATGAACCACAGGAACATATAACTAGGGTTAAAAAAAGTTTTCCCATACTTACGAAGTAAAACTGCTTCTTACCAAAATACCAAGGTTGCTAATTTTATTCACCCAAAAAATTAGTAAACTTTCTATTAGATATGATTTGACATCAGAATGCAACAGCATCTGGTGAAAAGTCTGATGTTCATAGTATCGGGGTTTTTATCAGGTTCTGTAAGCAAATTCTAATTTTGATCATTATTGTGTAAACAAAGCCTAAAAAAATGAAATTCTATAAATTTAGTGATTAATAACAACATTTTATAACCTTGATATAGTCAGGCTTTGAGCCAAACAAGAAAAATGTATTTGTTTCATTCGTTGCGAGGGGATTTAATACTTTTGACTTTTGACTTTTGACTTCCCCTCCTGGGGCGCTTATTTGTTTCTTTGTGTCCTCTTTGTCATTCCTAGTTCGGGGAGATATGAAAAAAAATACCAGCAATCAACAATCTCCTACTCCAGATGCGTCTATTCTGCAACTGTTACAGATAGTCGCAGGAGATAAAAGTCTAGGAGAAGACTTTAGCCAATCTTGGGTAATTCGAGAATTTCAAGCAGGTGAGGATCTGAATGGAGACACTGACGATACTAGCAACTTCCTGTATTTAATCTGTCAGGGACAAGTGCGCTTGTGGGGATTTGATACCACTCTGGGGCGGGAAGTTTCGACACAATTACTCTTAGCAGCGCAAACTTTTGGTGGTGAGCATTTATTTTGTCATCAAAGTTTACCATATCGGGCGATCGCCGCTAGTGCTGGCTGTGTGGCGCAAATCGCTATTTCTGACCTGAAACAATGGTTACACTCTATACCTAATTTAGAAAGTGACTTACAGCTGTTAACTTATCGGCAGCAAGCATTAATATTTTTTCATACATATACTAAGTGGCGATCGCTAACTCATGCCACCCCAGAAGAATTACTATACTACCTAATCGCCATCAAGATTACTGCTGGTTCATCCTTACTAGAAGCAACTACACCAGCACAGGGACGCTTTTGGTTAGCAGGGGGACAAATTGACAACTCACTCCAGATAGGAGATAGCTGGGTATATCCTGATGTGACATTTCAAGATGGTATTGCCCAAACAGACTTGTTAGTTTACTACCTATCAATGGCAGATTGGGAATCGCTCACAGCAATAGTAGCAGAAAAGCCGGCAGCAGAAGCAGCCACCCAACTCCCCCTTCCTGTTCCCCAAAGTATGAAACTGCTACAGGCTGATCCAGCTGTATCCGAAGTCACAAAAATTGATGTTTCGCCAGAAGAATATCAGCCACCATCCACAACTAAGTTAGGCAATAATTATCCGTTTATTCCACAACCAAGTGCATCAGATAGTGGTGTAGCTTGTTTAACAATGATTAGCCAACATTGGGGTAAAAAATTAGGACTCTACACCGTGCGACAGTTAGCGCAAGTAGAAAGTATGGGTGCGTCTTTCCACGGTTTAGCCGCATCCGCCGATAACTTAGGATACGATGTGTTAGCAGTGCGGATTAACTGGGATAACTTAGATACTTATACCAATCCTTGGATCGCCGAGTGGCAAGAAATTCATTATGTTGTAGTTTGGGAAGTTCAAGAAAACTCTCTATTGATTTCTGATCCCGCCATTGGGAAGCGGTGGCTGTCACTAGCAGAATTTACAGATAATTCTACAGGATATGCTTTACTTTTAAACCCGACTAAAAGTTTTCATACCCTCCAGAGTCACAAAGCTTCTCTGAATCGTTATTGGTATACATTGCGGCATTACCGAAAATTACTTGGTCAAATAATTATCGCCTCAATGTTGGTACAAGTAATTGGACTGGCGACTCCCCTATTTACCCAGGTGGTAATTGACCAAGTAATACCACTGAAAGAGTTTGATACCTTAAATATTTTTGTGATCAGTTTCCTGGGCTTAGGTATTTGGCGCACTGTCTTAACCGCACAGCGTCAATATCTTTTAGAATATATTGCTAACCGCATTGATATTAACTTGATTGGTCGATTCATTAACCATACGTTGCAGTTACCGTTACAGTTTTTTGCATCGCGTCAAGTTGAAAATATTATTCATCGGATTCAGGAAAATCGCAAAATTCAATTGTCTCTGACTCGTCAAGCTGTTAGTGGCACTGTAGACACCTTAATGGTGGTAATTTATTTTGGATTAATGGCTTATTACAGCTGGAAACTCACTCTTGTGGTGTTGCTGTGGATATTCTTGATGGTAATTATTAGTATAGTTGCTCATCCTTTCCTCAAAAAAGCCTCCCAGGAAACTTTTCCAGCATCAATAGGAAAAAACTCTGCAATCAGAGAAATGATTGCTGGTATTGTCACAGTTAAAAGCGCAGTCGCTGAATATGCAGTGCATACACATTGGGAACAGCGTTTTCAGAAAATGCTGAAGGTGCGGTTGTACGGGCGGAAGTTGGCGAGTAACTTACAACTAATTAGAAATGGGATGAATCATCTGGTTAGTACCGCTATTTTGTGGTTTGGGTTAAACCTGGTGATTAGTCAACAGATGTCACTGGGTAAATTTGTGGCTTTTAATCTGCTTGTTAGTAATATTGCGATCGCAGTTTCAGCCTTGATCAAATTGGGTGATGATTTCCCAGAGGTACAGCAAGCTGTAGAGAGGTTAGAAGATATTTTAGCCTACCAACCAGAAGAAAATTCTCAAACCTCACTTTCAGCTATGCATCCCATTCGGGGAGAAGTGCATTTTGATCATGTTTCCTTTGCTTACAACCCTGGTGAAGATAGGGAGATTTTACAAAATATCTGCTTTGAGGTGAAACCACAGCAAATTATTGGCATTATTGGTGAAAGTGGTGCTGGTAAAAGCACTTTAGTCAAGTTGCTGGCTGGTTTATATCGTCCCAATAGCGGACAGATTTTGATTGATGGCCAAAATATTTCCCTGGTTTCGCCCAAAACGTTACGGATTCAATTGGGTTTTGTCCCCCAAGAATGCTTTCTGTTTTCTGGAACCATTTTAGAAAATATTACTGTTTACAGTTCCGAGTTTAGTCCAGAACAGGCGATCGCCGCCGCCCAGTTAGCAGAGGCACACAACTTTATTGAAGCATTACCTCTGGGGTACAATACTCCAGTCGGAGAAACAGGTGTCATCCTTTGTGCTGCACAAAAACAAAAAATTGCGATCGCCCGCGCCTTGATTAGGAACCCAGCTATTTTAATTTTAGATGAAGCAACCAGCGCCCTAGATGCAGAGTCAGAACGACGCTTTCAGCAGAACTTAGTCCAAATGCGCCCACATATTACCACCTTGATTATTTCTCAGCGTCTATCTAGTGTGCTTCACGCCGACTGCATACTTGTCCTAGACAAAGGTATGCTGATTGAACAAGGTACTCACCAGGAATTGATAGCAAAAGCTGGGTTTTATCACCATTTAGTCCAACAGCAATTACAACTGTAATCTCAAGACTTGTGATTTTTTCCGGATAAATTTCGTAACGTACTCTACAAACTCAACTTCTCTAATTTTTTCAATTACATCAATAATGGTATTCAGAAAGAACTGGCAATAACTGAAATTACTCGTAGAGGTAGGGAACAGGGAACAGGGAACAGGAAAAAATTAGTAACAGCATACTGAATTTT
>PWQB01000428.1 GCA_003556955.1 Nostocaceae cyanobacterium CSSed10_463m | reverse complement strand
CAGTAGGTTGATCAACTGTGGGGGTGGGTGTGGGTTGAACTTCTCCAGGATTGCGATCGCTATTACTAACTCCCAACCAAATACCTCCCGCCGCACTCAGTACTACTACCGTTGCTACAAAGGCTTTTGCTGGTGTCCACCAAGTTGTGGGTTGAGGTGGTGGGGGATATGAGGGTACTGGGGCGGATGAAGGTGATGGGCGAGGTGGCGCAGCTGGAGAAACCGCAACTGTGGCTGATGTTGGTGGTGGGGTGCTGGGGTATTGTGTTGGGGGATATTGTGTTGGGGGATAGTTGACTGGTGGCGAGTTGAGGGCTTGTAAGACATGATCGGCTGATTGATAGCGATCGCCTGGTCTGGGAGATAGCATTTTATCTAACACCTGTCCTAAAACCGCACTTAGACTCACTTCCCGTCGCCATTGCCAAGTCAGATTATAATTATCAATCAGTTCTTGGGGTTGTTTACCAGTCAATAAAACTAGGATTGTCACAGCCAAAGCATACAAGTCAGTATGAGTTGACACTAATCCTGTTTGCATCTGTTCTGGAGGTGCAAATCCTACTTTCCCTAGTAGGGTTGGTGACGGTGGCGACGCATATTGTTCTGGCTGATAATATTCTGAGGCTACTGTTGCTGCTACCTGTTTCACACCACCAAAATCAATTAATACGGGTAATTGGTCAATGGTGCGAAGAATTAAATTATCTGGTGAGATATCCCGATGAATTACCCCTATGGAGTGGATATAACGCAACACTGGCAGAATTTGTAATAACAATTGCTGGACTTCTGACTCAGTAAAACGCAACCCTTGCTGTTTACGTGCATTTAATAAAGAACTGTAAGTTTGTCCTTCCACATAATCTTGCACCAAAAATAGGTATTGTTTACCTTCTAAGGTAGTTCGCAGCAGTTCCCGAAAGCGGGGAATTTGGGGATGTTGTAGCTTATAGAGAACACTGGCTTCCCGTTCAAATAATTCTCCGGCTTTCTGCACCACATAGTCCGTTTGCACTTGCGGGGAAAATTCCTTTAACACACAAAGTTCACGAAAGCGGTTAATGTCCTCAGCTAAATAAGTGCGTCCAAAACCACCTTGACCAATTTGACGGACAATTACATAGCGATCGCCTAAAGTTAAACCTGGTTGAATAATATTATTTGTATACATAAGTTATGAGTTATAAGTCACTGGTCATTGGTCAAGAGGAGAATTATCTTTGGACTGTACTGACTTGATCAGCTGCGATCGCATACCAAAGTTGACCGAAAGTTTGCTGATTCAGTTTCCCACGCTGTTGTCCTGGAAACAACTGATCAAATTTTTCATTTGTATCTTTGTTGAGTTGGTCTATTGTATAGTTCCTCCATTGTCCGCTTCTGGCTTGTTGTCTCCAAATTCTCTCATTTTGTGAACTATAACTTCCCAATTGCCGACGAGCTGCTGCACTTAGATTAGCCTGTTCTATTTGATTTAATAAATTGTTGGCAATACCCAGCCATTGCTGCCTTAATGCTGCATCTTCTGCCCCAGAAGTCAAGCTGCGTCCGTTTAATTGTGGGTTTTGACTATAAAATAAATTATCGACAAACTGAATAAAAAATCCTTCTGGTATTTCTAACTGTTGGCGACGGCGTAAAATCTGGGTGATGTCATTAGCACCTCTGTCACCGTCTGGACTGCCCAGAGGATTGGGTAAACTAGGAAGTGAAGGTAAAGAAATTGTCGGTACACTGACGGAAGCGACGCTACGAATGATTGAGTTTACCACTGCCCAAGTACCTGCACCAGTTAAAACCACTAAAGTAGTTCCCCCCAGACTCACAGCAAAAGGGCGCATCCAAATTGGTAGGGTGATGGTTTGATTCACCCCAGGTGTTTTATTGTGGAATTTACTGATAATAGTATTCACCCGTTTGCGTCCCGGAGCAACCACCATCGTTTTCAACTTGGTAACATAGGTATTTATGGGTTTGCGGCTCATAGTAGATGATAAATCTTGAAGTATTTGGTCAGCTTTTTCATAGCGATCGCTCGGCTTATAAGCCAGCATTTTTTTTAACACCAACTCTAGTTGATTACTGACTTTAATTTCCTTTCCCCAGTACCAAATTCCCTGATAGCTATCGTAGAGTTTTTGTGGTTCCTTACCTGTCAGCAAAACTAGCGCCGTCACAGCCAAAGAATATAAATCACTATTAAAAAATACTTTACCCTGTCTAAGCTGTTCCTCTGGGGCATAACCCTTTTTACCCAACAAAGTATGATTTACACCCAAATGAGTCAACCACAAACCTTCAGAAGCTGGTAATTGCTTCACACCACCAAAATCAATCAACATCGGTAGATTATCAGAACGCCGCCAAATCAAGTTATCAGGAGAAATATCACGGTGAACCACATCCCGTGAGTGAATGTAAGACAACACAGGTAAAATCTGTTTTAAGATATTCACTACCTCTTCTTCACTAAAAACCTGTCCTTGACCTTGGCGCTGCTCTAACAATTGGTCATAATTAATACCATCTATATAATCTTGCACTAAAAAGAAAAAATCTTTACTTCCTATCTGCACTTGTAGCGAAGCGTGAAAACGGGGAATTTGGGGATGTTGCAGGGTTGTGAGAACCCTGGCTTCCCGCTCAAATAATTCTTTGGCTTTTGCTAATTCCTGCTGTGTTTGCACTTGGGGCGCAAATTCCTTTAGCACACAGGCTTGCTGGGCTTTATGGTTATCTTCCGCCAAATAAGTACGGCCAAAACCCCCTTGACCTAATTGACGAATAATCCGATAACGATGATCTACAACCTGCCCAAAAGCCAGAGGTAATGGCTCACCACAGTGAATACAAAAACGGTTCCCACCGTTGTTTTCGTGTTGTTTACTGCAATATACCTGCATGATGCTAAAGGCTCAACTAAGGTTTTATAACTTACTACAACTGAAGCAGCAGCCGTTACGGTTATTGTCTCAACGGTTGGGTGATCAAAAGTATCAGAACATCTGATAATAGCAAAGATATTATTAACAACTAAGGATCAACCTCATGAAGGACAAATCACAAATAACGCGAGCTATTCAAGCATTTGAAGATTTTGTGTCTACTCCCTTAGAAACACTACTACAACAACATCTCAACATTCCCAGTCAATCAACAGCCTTAAATTTATTTTACGATGTAGCTGCCAATGTACCTGCATACAAAGCTTATTTAGCAGCGCAAAACATTGATCCCACGGCTATCCGAACATTTGAAGACTTTCAGAAACTACCTGTAATCAACAAAGAAAATTATATATCCCGTTATCCTTTAGCTCAATTGTGCCGTTACGGCCAGTTAGAAACCTGCGATATGATAGCAGCTTCATCTGGTTCCACAGGTAAACCCACATTTTGGCCGCGTTTCTTCACTGATGAACTGCAAATTGCTACCAGATTTGAACAAATTTTTTATGATAGTTTTTATGCCGATATCAGACGTACTTTAGGGATAATTTGTTTCTCATTAGGAACTTGGGTCGGTGGAATGTTCACCACTAATTGCTGTCGCTATCTTGCCAGTAAAGGATATCCCTTAACTGTAATTACCCCCGGTAATAATAAAGCAGAAATTTTGCGTATTATACAGGAAATAGGCGGAGCGTTTGATCAAGTAGTATTACTAGGATATCCCCCATTTCTCAAAGATGTTATTGATACTGGTATTGCCAGTGGTGTGGAATGGCAGCAATATCAGATTAAATTAGTTATGGCGGGAGAAGTATTCAGTGAAGAATGGCGGAGTTTAGTGGGTGAGAGAGTTGGGGCGGAAAATCCCTGTTATGACTCTGCATCACTTTACGGTACTGCGGATGCAGGTGTATTGGGTAATGAAACACCCTTGAGTATCTGTATTCGTCGTTTTTTGGCAAAAAATCCAGATGCAGCAAAAGCTTTATTTGGGGAATCTCGTTTACCCACATTAGTACAATATGACCCCAGTAGTCGCTTGTTTGAAGTTGAGGATGACGCGTTGCTGTTTTCTGGAGATAATGGTATTCCTTTAATCCGCTATAACATCATGGATACTGGCGGAATCATCAGTTACAATACCATGCTTGAGTTCTTGGCTAAGTGGGGATTTGATCCTGTGGAAAATCTGCGTTCTCAAACTCAGCAATTACCCAGAGGAATTCATCCCTTACCTTTTGTCTATGTTTTCGGACGCTCTAACTTTACAGTGTCGTTCTTTGGTGCGAATATTTATCCTGAAAATGTCACAGTCGGATTAGAACAAGGCGAAATTCCGGAATGGGTAACAGGGAAGTTCGTCTTACAGGTGAAAGAAGATGCAGACAAGAACCGATTTTTAGCTGTAGTTGTAGAGTTAGCACCAGGGGTAGAAAGTAGTGAAGACAAGCGACAAGCTATAACAGCCTCAATTCTTTCCCAACTATTGCGCCTCAACAGCGAGTTTGCTAACTATGTTTCCCCAGAATATCAAAGGCCACAAGTCACCTTAGCCCCAATGGGTGATTCAGAATATTTCCCCATTGGCGTGAAACATCGTTATACACGTAGATCAAACTAGTACAGCACAGCGTAAATAAGACAACCATCAGCAATCTATGAAAAGCCTATAGAGTCAGCTTTTTGACTTTTGACTTTTGACTTCTACCCTGCGGTACTAGCCACCGTATACGGTAATTACCTCAATTCTTGTGGGGTTTTTGTATTGCATTTTCGTAAATCTCTGTTACATTAGTTTACATAACCGCAATTTTTGCCACATAAAAATTAGGAATACTAACTATGCCAGATACTAAGAATGCCACTTCAAAAGACCCTAACACTTCAGGTTGGGGATTCACTTCTCAAAGCGAAAACTGGAACGGTCGCTTTGCAATGATTGGTTTTATCTCCGCTATTCTCCTGGAAGTGTTCTCCGGTCAAGGTTTCCTTCACTTTTGGGGTATCCTCTAAATTGATATAGAGCTTTCCCGTTTCACCTAAAAACTAAGAAACTCCGAACATGGTCTAGGCCTGGTTCGGAGTCAATACCTTTCGGTTAAGGGATGTAGAGACGTTCCATGGAACGTCTCTACAAGGGTTTTCGGCTCACGAATTTGCTTAACCGAACAGTATTGGGTTCGGAGTTTCTATATTTATTTAATCCTCGGTTTTAAAACCTGGGAAAATCAAGACTTGGGGACTGGGGGATAAATTTATTCCCCCTTGTCCCTAATTCTTAATAACGGTTGTTACGGAAGTTTCCACCACCGCCACGGTTACCACCAAAGGAACCACCTCTATCTTCTTTGGGTTTAGCTTTATTTACTTTCATGTCGCGTCCCATCCATTCAGCACCATCTAGGGCTTCAATGGCTGCTGCTTCTTCAGCTTCTGAACTCATTTCTACAAAAGCAAATACACGTACACGACCTGTTTCACGGTCAGTAGGTATTTGAACTCGTCTTACAGTACCGTACTCTTCAAATACACCACTCAGGGCTTCTTGAGTTACGTCGTAAGATAGATTGCCTATATAAATTGACATTAATTGTCTCCAAAATTACAAAAATGTAGAGATTTACATTTCGGAGAAAAGTCTGTAAATACCACAAGAAAAAAGCCTGTCAATACTAAAAACAAACGCTGTCGCCGAATAAATTCTCAAAATCAATTGTGACACATAATTTCAATTATTAGGGGATGAGTTAAAAAAACTGTTATAAAAAGTTATGTTAAGCCAATGTATATTTATGTTTCTCCGTCTATCCCTCTTTTGGTAGATTTTAGATTCAAAGGGTGTAGGAATTCACGATTAGGTGGACATTATCTGAATTAAGGTACACAAGGATCTGACTTTTCACGTTATGTGCGAAACCTAACCCCCTAACCCCCTTCCCTACCAGGGAAGGGGGAAATTTTAAAGCCTCTCTCCTTGCAGGGGAGAGGAATGGAAGCGGGGTTTTCCAGATCCCTTGAAAAGTCAGAAACAAGGATGGGCAGGATGCCCACCCCAAAAGATTTAGAATTTTAAAATGTGTACTTTATTTGCTTGCAAAGTGCTGTAATTCCAAATCTGATTTTATGGCAATGGACAGGGTGCTGAGAACATAAAAAAAGTTCAAACCCAATTCACAGCCAGCATTTGACTTTTGACTTTTGCTGTACTTCTGCTGCAAACCTACAAGTCAGGAGGTAGAATCACCTGATCAATTGCGTGGATGACACCATTACGAGCTTTGATATCTGCCTGCACTACGTTGGCATCATTTACCATCACACCATTAGGGCTAACTGTGACGCTGATTGCTCCACCTTCTAAGCTTTGCACTTCACCAGATGACAAGTCAGTAGATAGAACTGTACCACTGACGACATGATAAGTTAACAGCTTCAGCAAAATTTCTTTATTTTCTGGCTTTAACAAGTCTCTCACAGCATCTTGCGGTAATTTGGCAAATGCAGCGTTAGTGGGAGCAAAAACCGTTAAATTGTCGTTACCTTTTAAAACGTCTGTCAATCCGGCTGCTTTTAAAGCCGCCGTTAAGGTTGAAAAGTTAGGGCTAGACTCTGCCAATTGTAACAAGGTTTGCTTTTGAGTGTCCGTTGCTCCTGGTGCGGGAGGAGTCGTTGGAGGTGTAACTCTGGGTGTACGGTCTGGAGGTGCAGTCCGAGTACCACGGTTATAGGGAGGCTCATTAAAAATGCTGGGTCTAGGATTTAGGACTCCACTACCTGATTGTGCTACTAAATTCTTGGTGGATTCATTAGCTCCAGCTGGTAAAGTAACTAAGAGACTAACGCTCGCTAACCCTACTACTCCTGCGAACTTGGTCAACAATTTGCGGTAATTTGCCTTCATAAATTTTGTTTTTCTTCAGGTTTACAGGTCACATAAAGATTTATAACACTTCGTTACCCAAATAATCTAAATAAAACATCTAGAAAAGAGTCCGGGGAGCAAGGGGGAGTAAGAAATTACTTTAAACTGCCCGTTACTTAACAAGTATTCCTCTTCTGCCTTGCCCGTTGACCCTTTTCTTCTTCTGTAAATTAAATATATAAGTTTTTCATAAAAATCATCTAATTACCTACAATTAGCCAGAAAATTACTGATTTTGTCGTGGAATTTTGAAATAAATTGCTGATTTTCTCAGGAAAATTACTTGAACTAAAGATACAATGAGAGCGTTGTCCAATGAATTTGTGAAAAATCTAGCTTATGTTAGAATTGTACCAATGGGAATTATCTCACTACTCAGAAAAAGTCAGGCTAATTCTAGATTATAAAGGTCTGGATTACCGTAAAATAGAAGTTACGCCAGGCATGGGACAGGTGGATTTATTCCGGCTAACTGGACAAAAACAAGTGCCTGTTTTAAAAGATGGTAGTAGATATATTGTAGATTCTACCGAAATTGCTAAATATTTAGATTTAGAATATCCTGAGCGCCCACTCATACCTCAAGATCCTAAAAAACGGGGTTTATGCTTATTGATGGAAGAATGGGCGGATGAGTCCATCGGTGTCAAAGGCAGAAAGGCGCTGTTTTCGGCTATTAGTCAAGACCAAAATTTCCGCAAGTCTTTATTACCAAATTCTACACCGGATATATTCAAAACTCTTGTGGCTGGTGTCCCCAGTGATGTGTTGACTGTTTTGGGTTTTGGTGTGGGTTATAGCCCTGATGTGATTAAATCAGCGATCGCCGACTTGAAACAAGACTTAGAATCACTGACACTAATATTAGCGGATAGTCCCTATTTAACCGGAGATGAACCAACTTTAGCTGACTTAGCAGTGGCTAGTTTATCTATATTGCTGAAGTTCCCGGAAGTTCCTTATCTTGATTTACCAGCCGGACTGCGCGGTAAAGGTGTACCAGGATTGGCAGATAATCCTAATTATGAACTATTCTTTTCTTGGCGCGATCGCCTATATGCTCAATTCCGTAAACCATTAATTAGTTTACCCACCTCTGGATCAGCACCAACTGCTATTCAAATTGACTAGATGATGGGATGATAAGCTGAGGGATTGTCAAAAAACATCCTCAAAACTCAAGTAAAAAACCTCTGTTTTTCTGACTTCTCAGTGTTCTCTGTGCCTGGTGTGGTTTGTTAATCAGAAACCATAAATATAGAGACTCATGATCAAGCTCTCAGCACTTAGCGCTTAAGATATGAAGTCGGCACAACCATTAGGTTCGGTAATAGAAGGTTCTCTGACTGGGGGATTAGAAGTACGACTACACCCAGATATTTCGGTTGAAGATATGCGGGTGGGTAAATTTTTAGTTGTGCATGGATTGCGATCGCGCTTTTTCTGTATGCTGACAGATGTAGCATTGGGAACTGCAAATGATCGCATTATCGCTAGTCCCCCCAATTGGGAAGACACTTTTTTACGGGAAGTTTTAGCAGGTAGTGGTACTTATGGAACTATCAATCTCTCACCGATGTTGATGTTCACACCCGAATCTGATGAATCTTTATCCTCAAGTAATGGTAAATCGGCTAACGGTTTTGT
>PWQB01000099.1 GCA_003556955.1 Nostocaceae cyanobacterium CSSed10_463m | reverse complement strand
TATAATTTCTATCACCTAATCCCTGAATAGCTTGCGAAATTCCCCCCTGACCAGAAGTCATCGCTTGTTCACCATGACCTTGAAGAAAGCAAACTGAAGTTGTAGTTGCACTGGTAATTTGTTGCAGACGATTTGTTAATCTAATTTCTGACAGGCGTTCATTGACATTTAATGTTTGGACTAATTGGCGGTTATCTCCAGACTCTAAGTGTACTTCCCCATAATCTTTAACACCAAATTTGTTAGCTAAAGTCGGTCTCGCTTGGGGGTCAACGTACTCAAACTGAAAGTTTGCACTTTGTCGCCGATAGTTTTCTAGCAATTCCCGATCTTGGGGATTTCTATTAACATCAAATATCCAGACTTTGACTGGTTGCGGTAAGTTACGTACTAAATTTTTAGATTGCGGGGCTAGGGTAAATAATTGGGCTTCAGTTAAGTCTTGACGTAGGTTGTAGCGAGTCCCCAAAAAGTTAACTAAGCCTAAAATAACCAATACGGCCACAATGGAAACTAAAGCATTAGTACTAACTTGAGTAGAACGACGATTCCACCATTTAGTTTGATAGCTTTGCAATCCTATCCATAAAGCACTGATAACAGTTCCAGCAATCAGAAATATTAAGGGAATAATTCCCCAGTTTCCCGACACTAATCCAGATGTTAAGCCCACAGCTAATAAAAAAGGGCCTAGCCAAAATAAATATTTTCCCAGTTTGTTTTTTTTGATAATCTTCATGTTATTAGTCATTGGTCATTTGTCATTAGTTATTAGTGTCATTAACTATTAACTACCGACGTTGAAAGCGCAGCGCGTCAATTGACTGGGCTGTGAGAAAGATGCCCAAAAAAATGTAACTGGTAAATAAAATCAAGGCGCTGGTATCAAAAATACCTTGAATCAGGGTATTGTAATGTTTTAATAATGAGAAATGACCCACGATTTCTCCTACTTGTCCACCGATACTTTTGGCAATCACATCCACAAACAATAACAATAAAACCAGGGCAAAGGTGAGGACAGCAGATAAAATTGTGCTGTCAGTCAGGGAGGAAATAAACATTCCTAATGATAATATGGCAGCTGCTAGCAAGATTAAGCCCAAATGTCCTAGTAAGGGAATTGTCAGTGATATGGGAGGATTTGAGGCACTGATGGCGATCGCCTGGAATACAAACAACGGTATAATCATGGTGGTAAAAAATGTCAGTACCCCTAATAATTTACCTACAGCTACCGCCCAGTTAGTGACTGGTGACGTGGCTAAAAGTTCCAAAGTACCGCGCTTGCGTTCTTCAGCATACAGCCCCATTGAGAGAATTGGTAAAATAAATAACAATAGCCAACCCAATCTATCCAAAAATGCCCGGACAAATTCATAGGGGACATCGATGGGCGGAATTGGTACGCCTAGCTGTTGTCCTTGTATATCTATTTGGTCGACTGCGGGGATAATTCCATCTGGCCCTAGTAAAATTGTCACAAAGAATAACCCGCCGATGAACCAAAATATGCTGGCGATCGCATAAGCTAAAGGCGAGATAAAATAACTCTGTAACTCTCGGCGATAAATGGCAATAATATTACTTAGAACTATACCCATTTATGCTGCTTCTCCTGCGGTGGTTTCTGAATCTGCAACGACATCTAAATTTTTTTCTTCTGTAGTCAGTTGCAAAAATACATCTTCTAGGGTAGCGCTGACACGTCGCATTTCATGTAATCCAAAGCCAGAATTAAGCAAAGTTGCAGCTATATCTGTTCCCGGTTCAATTCCTATTTGTGAAATTACCCGCAGGTGGGCGCGGTTTTCTCTGGATGCTTGATGATTAGAAACAGATTCTACCAAACTTACACCTGGGATATTTTGCAAAACTTGTTTGGCTAAACCACTATCTCCCTCAATTTCTAATTCATATCCTGCACCACCTGCCAACTGTGTCATCAAATTTTCTGGTGTATTAGTTGCGACTAATTTTCCTTTGTTAATAATGGCAACACGGCTACAAGTCATACTCACCTCTGGCAAAATGTGGGTAGACAAAATAATAGTATGCGTCCCAGCCAGGCTTTTAATTAAATTGCGAACCTCAATAATTTGCCGGGGGTCAAGTCCTACTGTCGGTTCATCTAAAATAATCGCCGGGGGATCATGAACAATCGCTTGAGCAATGCCGACTCTTTGGCGATATCCTTTGGATAGTTTGCGAATAATGACTTTGCGCTTTTCTTCCAAGTTGCAGCGTGTGATGGCGGCTGTTACCTTGTTGGTGCGATCGCCTGCGGAAATGCCTTTAATTCGGGCTACAAAATGTAAAAACCCCTCCACAGTCATTTCTGGATATAACGGGGGTGTCTCAGGCAAATAACCAATGCGTTGGCGGACTGCGAGGGAATCATCATTAACGTCAAAACCAGCAATTCTCGCTTTCCCCTCTGTAGCTGGGAGATAACCGGCTAAAATCCGCATGGTTGTAGTTTTACCAGCCCCATTCGGCCCTAAAAACCCTAAAATTTCCCCAGGTTCGACGCTAAATGTCACATCATTAATAGCTGGGGTGGAACCATAAGTTTTACTGAGATGTTCTACTTCAATCATCGGTCTAGTCACAGCAAAATAGAGAATACCCAACAATCTTAGATCACTTGGTGAATTATCCTCATCTCAATTGGAATTGCAAAATACTATAGCGGTATGTACTTGAATCAAGTACATCATAGTCCCCTCCTCGCTTGCGGGGAGGGGTTGGGGGTGGGGTGTATCTCACTCAACTAAGAACCGCTATATCACCCCAACTTTCCTGTTTCTTCCGTCACACTTCCCCTAGCAAATACTTAAATAAATCATCCAGTATGGCATTAGCTGAGAGAATATTGCCAAAAATCCAGTAACTAGAATCAACACTATAAACACGCTGATTTTTGACTACATTCAGACTTTGCCAAATACGACTATTTTGATATTGCTTAAATACTTCTTTAGCACCAGGGTCAACCGCTACAAATAAAACATCAGCATCCAGTAAATCTATTCGTTCTAAGCTCAATATTACCAAAATATCATTAGGAGTCTTAATTAATTTTCGTTGATTAACTGGCATATTAATGCCGATATCTGCCAAAATACTGCCAGGAAAAGAATATTGAGAACGAAACTCAGGAAGTTTAGCCCCACCGTGGAAACGGCTAACAGAAACCTCTAATTTATTGATTTGCTCACCCAATGCATTGCGTAATTTTTCTAGGCGTTGTTCATATTCAGTTAATAATGCCTTTGCTGTTGTAGTTTTATTTACGATTTCAGCGATACTGAGCAAATTTTCCTTCCATTGATTATGTACATTTTTCAATTTAACTGTAGGCGCTATTTGCGAAAACAAGTTATAATTTTCTGCATCAATACCGTATGTGCTAATAATTAAATCTGGATTTAGTTTCAATATTGTTTCTAAATTAAACTGATTCTCTTTCCCTATATAAACTATATCTGACATCTCACCTTTAAGAAAACTACTTTTGCTAGAGACAAAAGCAGTATCTACTGTCCCTATTGGTTTTAAGCCTAATGCAATTACAGTTTCTAAAGATATTTGATCTGTAGCAATAATACGTTGTGGATTAAGAGAAACACAAGTTTCGCCCAATTCATGCCTAATTAATCGACATTCTGAACTTGATAATTTTGGTTCTGGTAAATCAGGATGTGAATAGTTATGGCAAGCAGTAAATATAAATAGCGAAACAGCTATTAATATAGATATTTTCAAATAATTAAATAAACGCTTAGTCATTTTAAGAATATTATTCATTGCTGTACACCAGCATATTTTTAACGCAGAATTGAGGCACTAATTCTTTTTCTGTACCATTACAATAACCAATCAAATAGCGGGCTTTACTGTTATCAACCACCACATCTGCTAGCACACGACCACCACTATCATCTGGGTGCATAAAATTTAGTTCAACGCGATAAAAATCTTCATTATTACTTTGTTCTAATATTTTAGCCGTAACTTTGTAATTAAACCATTCCCAGCCATACATGAGAATCATTTCCCTTTCTAAAACTTGTGCTGCTGCTGGTAATATTCCCCAACCACGATATATAGGTTTTATTAATTCAATATTGCCTGTTCTTGTTAAAATTGCAGTCAATGAATCTGCATCTAGCCTGGCGTAATATCTTCCATCGGGAAAGTCAATAGCAGTTGGTGCAAAGCGATGACCACCAAAATGGCTAACTTGCCAAATACGAACAGCATTCAGCGATAAATCATTAACTATACTCTTTGCTTGACGATAGAAAGAATTGCCGTATTTAGCACAACATTTATCACGGCTACCGTGAGTACATACAAGAATATCTCTGGTTGGCGATTCTGTATATTCAATATCTAGTTTATCGTGCAGTAAATATTTTTTTATCATCAATGCTAAATTATTGATATTGCATACAGTAAACTCGTATTTACGATATCCTGGAGATAAATCAAAGTTTTGACGATAAATTATCACCCTTGTTGTATCTGTTTGCTTGATTTGTTCGTTATAAATTAATAAAAAAACAACTGAGTCATCTGTTGATTCAATTTCTTGTTGTAGAACTTGTAATTCTGAAGGTATCAATTTAGAATTAAAGGCATTTTTTAGCCAAGGTGGAGGACATTCTATCAGGATATAAATTCGGGAATTTTCTGCGTTACCAATTGGGTCTTCACCAGCGTCACGCGATTCTTCGGCACAAAAAAAAGTTTGCATACTACATCTAGCCTAAATTGTAATGATTACCCTATTCCTATAAATAGGGTAATTTTAACATTGGCTATTTTCTCTGAACAAAATTTGGAGAATATTGTCCATTGCCAACATTAAAAATCGAAAGAAACTGTTCCTAAAACAGTAAAAGGTGCTGCTGGAGCAATGAAGAAACCTTGAGACTCATAATATTTGATATCAAGCAGATTTTTAAAGTTGACAGCAGCTCGCCAATTATTTTGCCTATAAAAAATGCTGGCATCTGTTCTCACATAAGAAGGAATTTTTACATCATTTGGTAAACGTGCATCACGTTCACCAACATAAACAATTCCTAACCCTAATCCTAAACCTTGCAAGTTTCCTTGTTGTAATTGATATGTAGTCCATAAACTCGCACTATTGTATGGTACACCTACCAATCTATTATTAACTAAATCTAGGTCATTATCTTGGCTGACAAAAGCATCAGTATAGGTATAGGTGGCAATTACTTTCCATCCAGGGAGAATTTCTCCTACTATATCTAGTTCCACACCTCGGCTTTTTTGTTCACCTGTTTGCACACTAAAATCACTGTCAACTGGATCAGGAGTTGGAACGTTTTTCTTGGTAATGTCAAAATAAGCTAAAGTTGTCGAAAGGCGTTTATCAAAAAATTCTTGCTTAATGCCGACTTCAAATTGTTGCGATGTTTCCGGTTGAAAGGTTTCGTCATTGCGAGTTCTGCCAAATATGACCGGATTAAAAGAATTTGTCCAACTAGCATACAGTGATGTGCTATCAGTCGGTTGATATACAATACCTAGTCTGGGAGAAAACTCAGAAGTTGAGGTTTCAGTGTCAGTGACACCAGTTTCTAAATTTTTGTCAAAGGAATCAACCCAATCAAAACGTCCCCCAGCCAGAAATTTGATCTGAGGTGTCAGTTCCAGCAAATTTTGAAAATACAGTGCTACGTTATCTGCACCATAGGTGAAAAAGCCTGTCCGGCGGATATTTTCTGGTTGTGCGCCGTAAATGGGATTAAATATATCTAGATTGGCAATGCTACCTCGGAAAAATTCATCAGTGAATTGGTAACGAGCTAATTCCAATCCTACCAGGACATTGTGACGAATAGAACCTGTGTTGAAAGAGCCACTAACTTCGTTTTGGAAGGCAATATTTTCCTGCTTATCATCGCTAACTCGATATCTCCGACGGACTGTTCCATCTTCTTGTATGGCATCAGCTTGAACTCCTTTGGCAATTCCATTGACATTCAGGATGTTGAAACCTTGGCGAAATTTCCAGGCGTTGTTATTGCCAAATTTACTCTCTAAAGTATAGGTGAAGTTGTTGGATTTAAATTCGGCATCGTTGAGGTTTGGTTCGCCTAAGAAGCGACTGACAGGAAGATTAAAAACTGCTGGGTCAGCAGGAAAACCGCGATCAAATGTGTAGTCATATTTTTGGTATTCATAGGCAAAAGTGAGGGTAGTATTTTCTCCTGCTTTCAAACTAATTACGGGATTAATGAAAATACTCTCGTTCTTTACGAAGTCTCGAAAACTATTGGCGTTTTCGTAAGCTGCATTTAGACGGTAAAGTGCCGAACGGTTTTCGGAAAGTGGCCCAGTTAAATCAATTGATGTCCGGTAAAAGTCGTAACTACCGATAGTACCGTTGATTTGATAGAAAGGATCTGATAATGGTTTTTTGGTGATGGTATTAACGACTCCACCCGGACTTGTGACGCTACCATACAAAATTGATGCGGGTCCTTTGAGAAATTCAACTTGCTCAATATTCGCTACATCACGCGGGCTAGTAAAGCCGAAATCTTTGAAACCATCACGCAAAGTTTCAAACCCTGTACTAAAACCACGAATGAAGTAACCTTGGGATGCAAGTCCACCGAAGGTTTCTTGACGGCGTACACCGCTAACGTTGTCTGCTAGCTCGTTGAGTCTAATTACTTGGCGGTCTTGAATAATTTCTTTGGGTATTACCTGCACAGATGCAGGAATATCGCGCAGTGGAACATCTAGTTTAGCCGCAGTAGATGCTTCTGGTATAAAGTAGCTGTTTTGTTGACCTGTAACTAATAATTCAATTGGCTGATCAGTTTCAGCCGTTGGTTGTTCTGTGGGAATTTCAGTAGTAGGTTTATCTTCTGGTTGAGATGCGAAAGATGTTACAGGTGTGACGCTGAAAATTAAACCTTCATCACTATCAAATAATGTATAACTGGGTTTTCCCGCTTCACCTATAATACTTACCCTGATAGTGTTATCGTTTTGATTAACAACTATCACTTCAGCAATACCAGTAAGAGGTTGTGTTTGACGAAATATATTTCCCGATGGTAAACGTAGTTGCGCGTTGGTAATATCCGCAATGAAACTATTCCCAGAACTGCTATCTACTATTTGCAACTCTTGTCCTTGCTGAGTCTCTAAAATTACTTCTATACTTTCATCTATAGTATCAATCCGCACTCCATTGACAAGAATTAGAGATTTTTCTGTGGCTGCTTGAGAGAGTAATTGTTTGAGATTTTCAGAGGTTTTACTTTTTTCCAGGCTGTTCTCACTTCCCCAAGCTGGTTGTGCAGCAACTACTACCCCTGTTAAGCATATACCTATCAATAATTGCGGTTGTCTTTTCATAATTTCTATAGAAGCCAGAGGCTCTTTTTACTGTATCTAAGAATCTTTATCAAAAAGCTTAAGCTATAATGTTGTGATTTTAAAGACATGATTGAATCTCAAACGGATTTTTTTGAGCCTCAAACGGATTTTTATGAGGTGTGATAGCAAAGACTTACAGGAATGTGCTGTTAGTCAGGAATCTGAGCCTTTTTGTGTTTGCTAATCAGATAGTATTGCTATATACAGTACCTATCATCTGGGTGAGGCAGATAAGGGCGGGCAGGATGCCCACCCCACAATATTTATAGTATTCATATGTATATTTGCTTTACTTGTAAAATGTTGTTTGTTAGTTAGTTTTACAACATCCTCTCTGAGAGTGTTTTAAAAGTGGTTGGCTGTGATTTAGGCACTCGCAGATCCCCTTGAGCCTCCCCTTAAAAAGGGGGGAATTAGAATCAAAGTCCCCCTTCTTAAGGGGGATTTAGGGGGATCTAGAATGTTTTGCTAGCGACAATAGGACTTTTCAAACATCCTCTCAGTAACAAATCATAGGATTTAGGATTAGTATTAAATTGCTTACGAAAAGCTGCTGCAAAACGGCTTTGATTTGCATAGCCAACAGCACGGGCTACTTGTTTGACATTCATTTGACCTTCTAAAAGCAATTGCCGGGCTTTTTCCATGCGTTGTTGGTGTAAGTAGCCAAATGCAGTTGTACCTAATACTTGGCGAAAGCCTAACTTGAGTTTATAGTCGTTTAATCCTACTTTTCTGGCTAGTTCCAGTAATGACGGTGGATTGTCTAAATTTTGAGTTAAAATTTCTTTGGCATTATAAATTCTGTCAATATCATCTCGTTTTAAAGTAGTGGCTTTTGTAGAACTATTTTCACTTTTGGATAATTGTTCTAGTTTCAAAGCAATTAATTCTAAACATTTACTTTCTAAATAAATTTTTTTAGTTAAACTTGTAAAGGGACAATTAATAATTTGCTCCAGAGCAATTCGCATTTCTGGAGTGGTCTGATCAATTTGAATATATGCTTCTTGGTTGGGTTCAATGAGCTTTTGGATAATTTGCGGCGCTATGGGATTTAATCCACCATCCATAAAACTATCTAGCAATTCCGGGGATTCTGGATGTATATCACCTTTTAAAAGTCGTTGATGTTG
>PWQB01000721.1 GCA_003556955.1 Nostocaceae cyanobacterium CSSed10_463m | reverse complement strand
TCACATCAACAATCCCAAAATTATGTTCCCTCCCCTAAACCAGAGGAGGGTGAAAGTGCAGTGTTATTCCATTATTTGGGCTGTCTTCTGTTTATCCAACTTCAGCATCAATACACCCAAAGGAGGTAGACATAAATCCAGTGAATAAGGACGACTATGTAAAGACCAATTATCAGTCCATTTACCACCTAAGTTGCCCATATTACTACCGCCATAAGGACGGGCATCACTGTTAAACAACTCGGTATAAAATCCTTCTTGGGGTACACCAATGCGGTAGTGAGAGTGGGGTTGGGGTGTAAAGTTACAAACCACGATCACAAAATCATCAGAATCTTTGTCATAACGGACAAAGGAAACCACACTATGACGGTTGTCGCTACAATCAATCCATTCAAAGCCATCCTGAGCAAAATCTTGAGTATATAAAGCCGGTTCAGAACGGTAGAGATGGTTGATGTCTTGGAAAAATTGCTTTAATTGTTGGTGGTCTTCATATTGTAATAATTGCCACTCTAAGTCTGCCCAGACATTCCACTCACTCCATTGTCCAAATTCCATGCTCATAAACATGGTTTTCTTCCCTGGGTGCGCGAACATATAGCTAAATAAACAACGCACATTTGCTAACTTCTGCCATGTATCACCGGGCATTTTGCCAATGATATTGCTCTTGCCATGTACCACTTCATCGTGAGACAAAGCTAGCATGAAGTTTTCACTGTGGTTGTACCACATACTAAAGGTAATGTTATTTTGATGGAATTGACGGAACCACGGGTCCATGCTGAAGTAATCGAGCATATCGTGCATCCAGCCCATATTCCACTTTAAGTTAAAGCCTAATCCGCCTGTGTAGGTAGGCCAGGATACCATAGGCCAAGAAGTGGATTCTTCAGCAATTGAGAGAACACCAGGAAAATAACTGAAAAGAAGATGATTGACTTGACGCAGAAAATCCGCAGCTTCTAAGTTTTCTCTACCACCATACTGGTTAGTTACCCATTCTCCTGGTTGGCGACAATAGTCAAGGTAAAGCATTGAGGCTACAGCATCTACCCGAATCCCGTCTATATGATATTTGTCAAACCAAAATAGGGCATTTGCTACCAGAAAATTCCTGACTTCGTGACGATTGTAGTTGAAAACCAGAGTACCCCATTCTTTATGTTCGCCTTTGCGGGGGTCGGAGTGTTCATAAAGGTGACTACCATCGAAGAAGGCTAAACCATGACCATCTTTAGGAAAGTGACCGGGAACCCAATCGACAATTACCCCTAAATCATTTTGGTGACACTGATCAACAAAATACATAAAATCTTCGGCGCTGCCAAATCTTGAGGTAGGGGCATAATATCCCGTTACTTGATAACCCCAAGAACCATCAAAGGGATGTTCAGCAATGGGTAGCAGTTCTAAATGGGTGTATCCCAATTCTTTCACATAAGGGATCAATCGGTCTGCTAGTTCTCTGTAGGTGAGGAAGCGTGCGCCTGGTTTCAGTTCAGATACCACAACTACAGGTTCTGTTTCACCGTTGGTTAATTTAGCTGGTTCTGAACTAGAGGCGTGTAACCAAGAACCTAAATGGACTTCGTAAACTGAGATTGGTTGGCTGAGGGGGTCGGTGTGACGACGTTTTTCCATCCAGTTTTCGTCAGACCAAGTGTAAGCATTTAAATCTGTAACAATGGATGCTGTTTTGGGACGGGCTTCTTGCTGGAAACCGTAGGGATCGGTTTTTTCGTAAATATGACCTTCAAAATTTTTAATTTCATACTTATAATGCTCTCCTACACTGATTTCAGGAATGAATAATTCCCAAACTCCGGTGGGGCCTTTTCGCATTTGGTGTTTACGTCCATCCCAGAGGTTGAAATCTCCTAGCAAGGAAACGTTACGAGCATTGGGGGCCCAAACGGCAAAATAAATACCTTTTACACCGTTGATCTGTGTGGGATGCGCTCCCATTTTCTCATAGATCCGGTGATGATTGCCTTCGGCAAACAAATGCAAATCGAAGTCCGTCAACTTGGGGGAACGGAAGGCGTAGGGGTCATAAGTGACACGCTCATGCTCACCTTCTTTGATCCGTAATTGGTAGTTTGTCAGTTCTGCTAATTCAATGGTGCATTCAAAAAAATGCGGATCATGTACTGTCTGCATTGAGTATTCCTGACGTTGTTCAGGCAGAACTACCCAAGCTGCACTGGCATTTGGTAGGTAGGCTCGCACAGCCCAGACTTTTTTGCCATTTTGTTCTATGAGATGAGAACCTAGTATTTCAAAGGGATCGTGATGTTGATTCCCGACTATACGGTGAACTTGTTCTGGGACAATTGTGGTCATGGACATGAAGCTACCTACGTTAAATAAACTAATTGATTGAAATACTGCCATTGCTGACTTGATAGAGTACAGCCTGGTTGTGCCAAAAAAGAGCTAATTTTATGGTGCTAAATTTATTGTTTACATTTATTTGTAATTTCGTCGCCACCGTTATCGTACATCAGAATGGGGATTGGGTATTGAGTCTTGGGGACTTCCGCGACCTGTTAAATGTCTAGAAAGGGGAAAATTTGCAGTAAGGCTCTACGTAACTGGATGAGGTAAATTGTCTGCCGTAAGTCGGGACTGAGTTTGGGTGGAGGACTGACTTGTAGCTGTTCTTGTAGTTCTGCGTATTCGGCAGCATTGAGGGGTTTGCCATCAACAGGCGATCGCGCCTCTATAATAATTTCTGTTCGCAGTATTTCTTCTGGTATATCTTCTGGCGGTGGTAATGCTATGACAGGTGTTCCCCAAAAGCCTGTGAACCACACCAATAGGTTAGTACCGATCATCAAAATCACAAAAAATATTTTTTTGTTTTTGTTCATACTTCCCACTTCCTCACCTCACAATCCCGGTGGTAATGGTTCGTTACACAGTTGATGGATTTGTCGAATGCGGTCAAATAACCAGGGATATCCCTGACGATAATGGGGAATGAGTGCTAGTGGACTCAGTAAGGCGGCGGCGCTAATATCTGCGACACTCAGGTGATTTCCTACTAAATAATCATGTTTTTGCCAGCGAAGGGATAATTCTGATAACGCTGTGACCAGTCTATTTTTAGCTAATTCTACACTAGCCTGGTTAATGCCATATTGTTGGCGTACTACTGAGATGATTGTCTGACTAAGTAGTGAAGGGTCAATTTCCTTGCCTTCGCCAGCCCGAAATTGATAATATACAAACCTTGTGGCTGTACCGATGCTTTCATCCAACCAGTCTTCTAGCATCCAGGCTTCTGTTTGCTGTTCATGGTTAGTTAAAAATAACGGTGGTTCTGTTTGATAAGCTTCCAGAAATTTAATAATTTCGGTAGAATCAGCGATCGCCTCCGGTTGATCTGCCATTTGTGGTAGCAAAACAGGCAAAGTTTTCAAACCTGTCAGGGGCTTAACTCGCAGGATATGCAAGCCAGGAGTCAGATTTTCTATTTTATAATTAATTTGCTTATAGCCTAGCCCTAGTCGGGCTTTGCGACAATAATGAGATGTACTAAATTGCAGTAGCAACATAAAGCTACTTTTCCCACAAAAGTATAAATTACGTAAAATATTCTGATAAAATCAACTTTTTTGATTTTCGACTTTACGGCGGTAATAGCTATCTGTATTTAAGAATAATAGCCAGAGTAGGACTTACGCAAGATCATCAAATAACAAACCACAGAAGCCGCAGAGAACACTGTGGAAACAGAGTTCCTGCGTAAGTCCTAAACAGGACACTTGGTTGCAAATGAAACCATATTTACCAGTGTCCTGAATTTACCGTCTTAATTAAAAAATTGACTCCACTCAACCAAAAATCTGTATATTCGCCCAAAATTAAATTAACTAAGTTTTTTGTCGTAAATTACACAATTACTGAGGATTTTTTTGGGCGCTATTTCTACATGGAAATTTTATGGAGTGGTATCAGGTGTTTGTTCAGGAGTACCTCCGTCAGTTGGCTCACCAGGAGCGGGAGCAGCAGGTGGTGTTTCAGTGGGTGGTGTTTCAGGTTCACAGGCTCCCAGAACCGCAGCCAGACCTAACATTAGAACAAAACCAAAGATTCTTGTTTTCATATAAAACTCCTCTTTCACCAAATGATAGCGACAAAAAAAATCGCCTGTTGAATAAGATAACCTATTTGTTGCTAATTTTTAAAATGTCTGGTACGGAGATTTTAAAAAGCAATACTTTAGGTTGATTTTTTAGAGTTTATTGATTATGGCTTACACTGATTAACCCACCTGCTTGAAGATTACAGTCAGAGGGTAGCCGAATCTAGATAAATTTGCTAAACAATTAACATATCAGATTCAAAATTATTTATTTATACAAGGTATTGCCCATTGCAGGCTTCTGTTGCCATACTTTAAATAAAATATTGCTGCTTACTGATGCTAAGTATTACAATACCCAGCTAATGCCATCTTGAGGGCAGTTATATAAGGTCAATCTTGACAAAGGTGTAGCGTGTTTGGTGTAACTAATAACACATAAAACAATTATCACCTGAGCCAACACAGACAAACTTTCTCAAACCCAGATTTTCAAACTAAAAAAATTATGGTTGTTGTTCGTAAATCAGCTGTTTCTAGAACAGGTAATTGGTTCCGGCGAAACTCTACCCCATCCCCAGGGAAACGGCGCTCCATGCCTCTAGAATCAACCCTTGGCAGTACATCTAAACTTGCAGATGAACCTTTGGCAATATCTCCCAAAAGACAACGGCGTTCTGCTAAAAAATTAGCGGTTTCTGCTCCCAATACCAATGGATTGCCAGAACTAGTAAAACAACCGGCTTCTCATCTCAAAATTCAGTCAAAGACAACACCACAGAAAAAACAGCAATTAGGCGAAGGAAGTCTTCCTCTGATGCCAACTTCGGGAGCAGCACCTTTTTGGTTAATACGTTTGTACACTTCACATCGTTATTCCTCAATTGTGACATTTTTATTGGTAGCAGCAACTTTATTTATGTATGGTTCGACAGTATATTCGCAAACACTGTGGAGTCAGGGATATAACAGGCTACAAGATTTGCAACTTCGTGAACGGCATTTAACCACAACCAACGCTACCCTGAAGAACAAAATGGCGGAAGAAGGCGAACAGGAAGCATCTGGGCTAGTTTCACCAACACCAGATAGGACGATCTTTTTGCCCATAACATCTCCATCTCATAGTGTCAATACCACACCCCAAAGTATACAACCAAGTCTAGAAAAGCAGCCAAATACAGCGTTACCACTAGGATATTAGAGCCGTCAATCATGATTAAAGTAGGGCATTCAGCAACTGATTATTAATTCTGAGCAGGTTAATGCAAAAGACACCAAGTAGATTCAGATATAAAAACTTTCGTAATCCACCCTTAAAAAGGCGAGAGAAGTCTTTTCTGTGGAAGTTGATGCAGAGGTTGAGGTTTACCTCTAGTACTCCAGACCAAATATCCAATACTAGACCCCGACTTTTCATAATCTGGGGTATATTCATGATCTCAGGATTGGGGTTAGCGATTAATTTGTATCATTTGCAGATTGTCCAGGGAGAAAATTTAAGCCAGAGAGCGCGTAACCAGCAAATGGTGAAATTAAGACCTTTTGTTCCCCGTCGCCTAGTGGTAGACCGCAGTAATAATGTTTTAGCCGTTGACCGCCCTGTATATACTTTGTATGCCCATCCCAAGCTGTTTAGCCAAACTATTCCACAAATGGCAGAACGTCTGGCTCCCATTTTGGAAAGAACTCCGGCTGAATTAGTCAAAACTTTTCAAAGACAAAATAGTGGGATTACATTAGCTTCGGCGCTACCGGAAGTAAATGCTGGCCGGGTGAGAGCATTGCGTTTAAATGGCTTGGAATTGATTCAACAGTATTCTCGATATTACCCACAAAAGGATGTAGTTGCAGACGTAGTGGGTTACGTGAATCTAGATCGTCAAGGCCAAGCTGGTGTGGAATTCAGTCAAGAGAACTTATTAGAACGTTCTGTGCAGACAGTGCAGCTAAGTCGGGCGGGTAATGGAAGACTGCTACCAAATCATGCGCCGGAAGGATTTTTAAATTTTGACGACTTGCGACTGCAACTAACTATTGATACTCGTTTGCAAAGAGTGGCGCGGACGGCTCTACAAGAACAGATAAGAAAGTTTCAGGCTAAACGTGGGGCGGTAATTGTCATGGATGCCTCAGATGGTTCTTTACTAGCTCTGACTTCTTATCCTACTTATGACCCCAATGAATACTCCAAAGCTGATATTTCACTATTTAGAAACTGGACAGTTGCTGACCTTTATGAGCCGGGATCTACTTTTAAGCCTTTAAATGTAGCGATCGCGTTAGAAAATGGTGCCATTAAAGCAGATGATGTATTTAATGATCCTGGTTCTATTCAAATAGGTAAGCACACCATCAGAAATGCTGGACGTAATAGTTATGGAAACATCAATATTGCCAGAATTCTACAAACTTCTAGCAACATTGGCATGGTGAGAATGATTCAACGGATGCAGCCAACGCTTTATTACAACTGGTTGGAACGCTTAGGGTTAGGACAAACCATTGAGACAGATTTACCTTTTGAAGTTCGAGGACAGCTCAAAGGACAAAAAGAGTTTCTGGGTTCGGCCATTGAAGCAGCAACTGCATCCTTTGGCCAAGGCTTCTCCTTAACACCGTTACAGTTAGTGCAAATGCATGGTGCTTTAGCTAATGGAGGTAAATTAGTCACACCTCATGTAGTGCAAGGATTGGTAGATACCAAAGGGCAGATGCATTATTCGCCCAACCGTCCCACACCACGGCAGATTTTCTCAGCCGCCACAGCCCAAACGGTGGTGGAAATGATGGAAACAGTTGTATCAGAAGGAACTGGCAAGCCAGCAGAAATTCCGGGTTATCGTATTGGCGGCAAAACAGGCACATCTCAAAAAGCCAGTCCTAATGGTGGCTATATCCCAAATGCCCGTATTACTAGCTTCGTGGCTATTTTGCCAGTCGAATCTCCCCGCTATGTAGTTTTTGCAGTAGCAGATGAGCCAAAAGGAGCAAATGCTTATGGTTCTACTGTGGCCGCACCCATTGTTAAAACTGTGATGGAAGCGTTAATTCCCATTGAAGGAATTCCCCCCAGTCAAGAAATTAAGTCAGACTCTAAAGCAAAACCATAAATCGTTTTTTGGTCGATTTTTTCTTGTCAGGTTTTCTAGGTAGCAATCATGTTGGCGCTGACTTGTTAGCTGGCTAAAAAGTTTGGTGGCTTATATTACCAATTTTTAGCATCCACAAAATCGCATTTTTCCCAATTTTTATGGATATGGACAAATTGCCCCCAAAGCAGCTCTCTACGATTGTGTATACTTGGGTTTGCCTATTCCCAAACAAGTAATACTGGATATCGATGAAGCTCTTGACTATGCCCAAAGTCATGGACTCTACCCTCATGATGTCCACGGTCGTAATGTCATGATGTACCAAGGTAGAGGATTAGTTGTCGATGTGTCAGATTTTCTCCATATAGAACCCTGTTCAAAGTGGAAGGACTTAAAAAGGGCTTATTACTGGTTATATCTACCCCTGTTGTACCCATTTCGACTACGCTTACCATACTTTGTTTTAAATGTAATCCGCAAATCTTATCGTCTAGGAACTTCTCTCAAGATTTCTTGTTCTCAAATGGTCTTCAAATTACTAGGTTTGAGATTAAATAGTCGAAGTTCAACCAAAAATAACAAGTATGATTAGGGGATAAATTTGTGGAGTGACACAGATCATTTTGTGCATGAGCATAAATATTGTGGGGTCAGATCCTAGGGCGTGTTTTCAAACTCTAGAAGTAGGTTGGGTTAAGCGCAGCGCAACCCAACGCAGCAAACCAAATATGGGGTAAAGCTGGGTTTACCAAAACCTCAACCCAACCTACATTTACGTCTAATTTTGGGTTTAAAAATAGTCCCTAGTCCCCCCCAGAACAAGCAATATGCTTATTCCATAATGCAGCTTTAGATAGAATTAGTATAGGTCTGTTTGAGTGCTTCTTCGATGGAACATACACGTTTGTAACTCTCTATGAGTTCATGAGATTTAGTTTTTCGATTTGCCAGCATATCTTTTAATGGTGTTAATAAATGCACGTCTGAATCTTCACCCAGAGCGACTTCAGCCACTTCTAACAGTTGGGCAGCATTAGCAAAAATATCTGGATTATCAAAGCCTTCTTTGGCAGAAATTTGGTGTAAATTTGCATCAGGTATAGTTGCTCTACCTAGCAAAGTTTTATCTAAAATTAGACCTTTTAATAATGCTAATAAAGCCCCGTAGATAGAAAAGTCATCACAACTATCACAAGCTTTAAATTCAATGCGTCCCACTTCTGCGGGAATCCGGGCTTTTTTTGTTAGTGAAGGTACGCTTTTAATTAACTGTTCTTCTTTTTCCACAAATACCAAAGCAGCCGATCTTTTTCCAGTTCTGACAAAAGTTCTAACTGATAAACCATCCCATAATTCTCCATTATAAAAGGGAGAACTATAACTAAAAGGAACGATATAGGGGCT
>PWQB01000803.1 GCA_003556955.1 Nostocaceae cyanobacterium CSSed10_463m | reverse complement strand
TGTATTTTTGACCATAGCCTCAAACATTGACCGATCTGGCCCATCTCCCACTAAGTATAGATGTGGGTGGGGAAATTTGCCCGCAATTTTGATAAAAGCTGTAATTAGCTCAGTAATTCCTTTGCGAGAATACATCCCGGCTACAGTGGTAATTGCTGGACGTTTTAGGGGTAGTGGTTGGTATTCTTGAATACAGCGATGACGGGGACTGTTTAATGTCCCGTTCGCAACTACCCGCAACTTTTCCTCTGGTATACCACGCTTTACCATCGATTTAGCTACCGCATGACTAACTGCAATTACCCGATCTGCTAATCCCATGAGTACTGCACTACGCTGAAACTCATTATGTACTGTAGAAACTAACGTGTATTTACAGATGCTTTTGAACATCGCTGCGAGTACAACCCCTGTCATCATGTGTGCATGAACGATATCTGGCTGAAATTTTTGCAGAATCTGCTGATAACCCCAAGCCGCTTTGAGAATATTCAGGGGTTCCCTTGTCTGACTTAATCGCCAGTGTTTGACATCATGAAATGCTAATAATTTTTCATATTCTCCGCCATCGGAGACTACAGCCACAGTATGACCATATTTACTTTGTAGACAAGCTAAATCTACCGCCACATTGACAATACCATTACCAATATTTTGGACGTGATTGATAATATGTAATATTCGCATATAATTTTTATCCTCAGCCGTTAGTCAATCTTAAAAAATATTTCATAAGAGTCTAAAAAGCGGTTAATAAAGCCACGTGGTAGGCTTTCCATTTGAGATGCATAAGAGGCGATCGCTCTATTTTTCTTGTCTTGAACTGAGGTAATAGAAAAACAGTGTGCGGCTGCTATATCCTGTAACTTAAGCAAAATAAATATTGGCGCTCTCCAGAATAACCAGATAGGATATTCTAGCAATTCAACTGTAAAATTATTTTGAGAAATTGCAGACTTAATTAAATGATACGTCGCTTCATGGTCTTGATGACAATCTTTTCTGTGAGGTACATAAACTTCCTCTGGTTGATAAACTTTAATCAGTTCAGAAACCTGAAAAATTGTTTGTGCTTTTTCCTGATTACTTAAATGTTCCAAACTCCCATCTGGTTTGGCTAAAAAGTGGATATTCGATGCTTCTACTCCTAAAATTCCTAATGCTTTTTCTGCCTCTTGTTGGCGAGTTTCCACCAGAGTTTTCTGAGAATCTGAAACTCCTAATCCTTGTCCATCGGTCAGAAACACAACTATAACTGGGATTCCCTGTTCACACTTATGAGCAATCATCCCCCCACAGCCAAAGGTTTCATCATCTTGATGAGGAGAAAATACCATTGCTGATTTTTGGTTAAATCCTAAAGGCTGAATCCCACGCAGCAAAATCCACCGACAAATTAAGCTAGAGTGGAAATATTGCAATTGCTCAAGCCAGGTATGGGGAAATATTGCCTGTAAGCGTTTAAGATAAGTTTTTACTGTCATCATTAATTAGTGTTATGTAAAAACAATCCATTAAGTGATTAAATTTGTGCTACCAAACAATTGCTATAGGAATCCGGTTTGGTTTCTGTTCGCGTAGCGTGGCGTAAAGCCTGACGGCATAGCTGCGCTTAGAGCTATACTTACTTGTAGAGGTAGGGAATAGGGAACAGGGAACAGGGAAGAAGGAATGAAGGTATAGGTCATTTTGTATGGCTTACGCCACGCAAGCTATCAATATTCAAATAGGAGTCCTATATCTATGGATTTTAATTCTTGAATACTCATTAAAATCAAATATTATTTGTTTGGGATTGTAAGTAAGTAGACGGGAAATTTTATAACTATGTCATGGCATTAGGTATAGATATCCCCTGCTCCCCTGCCTTTGGCAATGACCTACTAAATAGAAATAGTTCTATTTTATGTTTGTTGTATAACCATAACTCAATTATTACTGCATAACAGCCGAGAAATTTATTGTTTCTGTAAAGAAAGCCTATAAATGTAAAATAATGTATTTATTGATAGAATATTTTTCTGATTTTCATGCCCCAAGTATCTTGTTTTTTCAACGTGATTATGAGATGAATTTTCTGTATCTAAAATAACAGATAAAAACAAAATACATAAAAAAAGGGTTGCTAGATAACAGCTAGAAACCCGGTTTTGAAAATTCCTTAATAAGTCAATAAAAATCGAACCACTCCAGACACAGAGATCACAGAGTCAGAGAAATGCTATCCTAATTAATGTCTACAACTTCAGGCGATATACAATCACCTTCGCTTTAGCATTTTCTTCAACAAATACAAGATACTCACCATTTTTTCGCCGAAAAGCACGAATCCCATAAGGAATATCAATCCATCCACTTTCATGAGCAACTTCTGGGCCTGGTTTTAACGTTTTCACCAAGGCCCCTGTTTTGGCATCATATATATGTACTTCTGCTGTTAACACTGTCACCGCAAACACATAATCTCCGGCTACACTCATAGCTGCGGTGGAAACCTGACGTTCACCAGTGGTATCATGGGGAACTACTATTCGCCAACGGGGTGTTCTATTTCCCCGACTCCAATTATCAAAGCGGACAATTTCAGATCCCAAAACTTTGGTATCATCACCAATCGCAGGATGATCGACTGTAAAGCCTGATAAATACATCGTATCAGTGGAGGGTAAATACTCAATCCGCCGCAAATCTGTAAATAGACTGGGGGTTTTTTCCTTTTGCATGGAACTATAGGTGTAGATGGGGTTACCATGATCATCTAATCCCTGCAAAGGATAATGGCGGATACCTTCTTTGGTTCGCACAGTTTTCCAGACATCTCCTTTAGTATCTACCCACCATCCGCCAATGTAAGGATAATCATCGCTGCGATCGTATTCACCTTTGTCAAATTTACCGTTATTGTTGCGATCGCGCCAAATCCATTCTCCTGATTCTGGTTGCTCTGGTGGCCAATCTCCCTGTACTGATTGTCCCCCACCGCCACGAGTCCCCACAAACATCCCCGACGGAATCGCAATTTTGCCATCTGTCTTGGGATCAAAGCGATAAATCTGCACAAAGCTTTCATACATATCGGTGAGAAACACAAAGGGTTTCCCTTGGATGCGGCGTACCCAGGTAGCATCAGGCGATGTATGCAAACGAGGATCTTGGGGATATTTGAAAGGATTTAAGGTATAGGCTTTGTAAGTCCATTGCTTACCAGCCGGTTTACCATAATCCATAACATATTGTTCTTGTTTGGTAAATAAATTTACACCATCAGTCTGGGGATCAGCATCAGCATTATCAACAAATATTAATCCCAGTAATTTCCATAACAGCTTTCCCGATGATGAAAACTTGCGTAAATCCGTGCCAGAGTAATTAAAACCATTACTATTGACATAAATATTACCTGCGGAATCTGTACCAACTCCAGTCAAACCATAAAATTTCAAATCTTTGACTTCACCCGGAACACCTCCATAAACTCCACGCTCTCCACCGAAAGTCCCCACCTGTACTGGTTTTTGGTTTTTAGTTTGGTAAATCAGCACTTGCTGACGCGGGCCATTTTCGGCTACTAAAAGTCTGTCTTGAGGATCAACGGCGATCGCAGTGGGTTCGACAATATTAGTAATCTCTTGGGGTAATTGCGTTCCCTGGGGCGAATAACGCACAATCTTGGCAGAATTAGTGGCATTTTTACGTTGAATAATCCACAAATTGCCTTGTTTATCAACAGCGATCGCTCCCGGATTAGCAACAGTAAAACTGCGTAATTCCTTCATAGTGTCAGTGTCATAAACACGTAGGCGATTACCCGCAGTATCACTGATATATAACTCATTGTTTCTGGTTGCCAACCCAGTCACAGCACCTTGAGTACTGACAATGATCATACTCTCATCCCAACCACGTCCCTCCGCAAAAGGTGCAGATTTCCCAGATAAGTCATAGCGTCTCACACAATACCAAGTTGTGCCTTCTGAGGGATAATCTTGATCTTTCCGATTCACAAAGCCTTGGCGCATGGCAATGTAAACATACTTACTGTTTGCCGTTACAGCTTGGCCACCCTGACGACTCCAACCGTGGGTATCACTCAATTTACCAATAACATCACCATCTTTATATATTCCTGCTTCTCTGCCTGCTTCGTCCCAGCCACTATTAGTATAAACTGTGCCATCAGACGCTACATACATAGCTTCAATATTATTTTGTACCCACTTTTCGCCACCACCAAAGGTATTACCAATCCAAGATGTTTGATATGTGGGTTCAAGTGTTCTAATATTAGCCTCAATATTATTTTGTACCCACTTTTCTCCATTACCAAATGTATTACCAATCCCAGATGTTTGATATGTGGGTTCAATTGTTCTACTATTAGCCCAATTATGGGAAATCCCAATGGCAGTAAAAAGCGTTACTATAGCTACCAGGAGGAAAAATTTACCAAATTTTAATCTCTGATAATTCCTATTTGGAGATAGCGAATGGATGTATAAATTAAGCCTTTTGTGAATTTTGCTAAACTGCTGTTTTAGTCTATTTTGCATTGTTTTCAGCCGTGATCATCAATGGCATTAAGTCAATCAATTTTGGATTTACGTTAGCGAAGCGTATGCAGTGCCGCAAGGATTTTGGATTGATTCCGCCCTGAAGGAGCGGGGCTTGTACCGTAAATTCCCAATCCAAAATCTAAAATCTAAAATCTAAAATTTCTCGGTAAATGTGTATAAATTCCAGCTTTCAGTCAAACTCAAATATCAACAATCAGGCAATATTCTCTTGTTGATTGGAGATTCTTGCTTTCGTGAAGACTGTTATATTGATCTGCGCCTAGTTTCACCTTTTATATTGGGCAAGTTTCTTACTACATACACATTTACTAACAAACAATCTTGAGTGAATTTTGAATGTTCATCAAAAATTTATAAAAACCACACAAAATTTTTATTTGATAACAATCATTTCCACTTGTAATTAATTTAATGTATTAGCATTGCTCTCTATAACAGGTTTTTGTAAATATTAATACAAATGGTTAAAACAGGTTCATTTGGAACTAATTTAACTAATTTTAAAAGTATAAAAACAGTTTGTGAATTATTTATTGGAAAAATATTTACAGATTCCAGCTTGAATATTACTGATTCTCTAGCTAATAGGAGGATAAAAGTATTAGCATCATCAATTAATTTACGGATGACTTTAAAAATCAGTGGTTGGGCTTGGTATGAAAGTGAACATATCTCTGCTCAATAAATTATAGGAGCTAAGTAAGTGGAAGGTAAAACAGCAAAATTTGATTCAAAATCTGCATCTATTCTCACACTGGGAATAGGCTGGTTTCCTAAAAGTCCCGGCGGATTAGAAAGGTATATTTATGAACTTACCCATAGGTTAGCAGCCAATGAAGACCACATAGAACTCTGTGGAGTTGGTTTACCTGAAACTGAAGTAAATTTACCAATGAAGCTGACTAATTTGGCTGATCCAAATCAGGTAATTTGGCAACGACTAGCATCGATTCGGCATAAATTTAAAACAACACGACACAGCAAACCAGATGCCATTAATCTGCATTTTGCACTATACAGCTTTCCACTTTTGGATCTTCTGCCCAAAGGTATACCCGTAACTTTTAACTTTCATGGCCCTTGGGCTGCTGAAAGTCAGCAAGAAACAGTTAGTAATCAATTGAATCTTTTTCTCAAGCGACGGCTAATAGAACAAAGCACTTATAATCGTTGCGATCGCTTTATTGTTCTTAGCAAAGCATTCGGTAATATTTTACATCAACAATATCAAATACCTTGGGAGAAAATACATATTATTCCTGGGGGAGTGAATGTTAATTGGTTTCAAGCCCAATTATCACGCCAAGTTGCACGAGAAAAGCTAGGCTGGCCGGAAAATCGCCGCATATTATTTACATCCCGCCGCTTAGTACAGCGAGTTGGGATTGACAAATTACTACAGGCGTTGGTTATCATTAAGCCACAAGTTCCAGATATTTGGCTAGCGATTGCAGGTACTGGTCACCTACAAGCTACACTACAACAACAGGTGCAAGAATTAGGCTTAGAAGACAACGTAAAATTTTTAGGGTTTCTACCTGAGTCACAATTACCCCTAGCTTACCAAGGGGCGGAATTAACAGTCATGCCTAGCCAATCTTTTGAAGGGTTTGGATTAGCCGTTGTGGAATCTTTAGCTTGTGGTACACCAGTTATCTGTACACCAATTGGGGGAATGCCAGAAATTTTATCCCCATTTTCACCAGAGTTAATTACTGATTCTGCCGAAGCCCCAGCTATTGCTGAAAAATTAGCACAAATACTTTTAGGTAAGTTATCAATTCCTTCACGTCAAGCCTGTCGTGAGTATGCAGTTAATAATTTTGATTGGCAACAAATTACTCAGCAAGTGCGGCAAGTTCTCTTAGCTTGATGTTATTACTCAATAATTGATTGCAAATTACACCCCAGAAATTATCATATATGAAAATTTTGTTCTTAGACCAAAGTGGCAAACCTGGTGGTGCAGAACTTTGTTTAATAGATATTGCTAAACCTTATGGCGATCGCGCTTTGGTAGGCTTGTTTGCCGATGGTGATTTTAGAAAGTTACTACAGCAGCATCATATCCCCGTTGAAGTATTGGCAACACAACCAATCGAAGTTCGCAAACACAGCAATTTTATCCAATCTTTAGGGAGTTTGGGACAACTTGCCCCACTCTTAGCCAAGGTAGTAAAAATAGCTAAAAAATATGATGTCATCTACGCCAACACCCAAAAAGCCTTAGTGATTGGCGCACTGGCTAGCTTTTTAGCCCGTCGTCCTTTGGTTTATCATTTACATGATATTCTTTCTTTAGAACACTTTAGCCCCAATAACCTGCGAGTTGCCGTTACTTTAGCCAATAATTTTGCCTCGTTAGTAATTGCTAACTCTCAAGCTAGTCACACAGCTTTTATCCAAGCAGGGGGCAACCCAAAACTCACAGAAATTGTTTATAATGGGTTTGATTGTCAAAATTATCAAACATCTGCATCTGAAGTTGAAAAATTACAGCAAGATTTAGGACTAGAAGGAAAATTTGTAGTTGGACACTTCAGCCGACTTGCACCTTGGAAAGGGCAACATATTTTAATTGATGCTTTATCTGAATGTCCGCCAGAAGTGACAGTGATTTTAGTTGGTGATGCCCTGTTTGGTGAACAAAATTATGTGCAGCAACTACATGAACAAGTTGCACAGTTAAAATTAGAAAACCGGGTGAAATTTTTAGGATTTCGGGCAAATGTTCCCCAGTTAATGGCAGCTTGTAACTTGGTAGCACATACCTCCACCGCCCCAGAACCCTTTGGCAGAGTGATTGTTGAGGCGATGCTATGCGGTAAGCCAGTGGTAGCCGCCAAAGCTGGGGGTGCAATAGAATTAGTGGAACATGGTGTTAATGGTTTTCTGGTGACACCAGGAGATAGTCAGGAGTTGGCACAGGTGATTAATACTTGTGTTGCAGAAACAGAAATGACTGCAAGTATAGCCCATCGTAGTCAAGCGATCGCATCTCAACGTTTTGATATAGTGGCGATTAATCAGCAAATTGCTCAACTATTAAATCAGTTATCAGTGAACAGTTATCAGTTATCAGGTGACTACAAGCCGACTAATTCACGAGATTCAAAATCAGTGAGTTGATGCGCGATCGCTAATCTAGCTGATAGTTTAGCCACACTGAACTGGTTACGCAGATATTCTAACTGCGCGATCGCATTGGCTTTTTCTCCAGATAACCGTATCTGAGTATCTATAGCTTTTTGATATTCTGGATTCACGAGCAAGACTTCAAAACGCCGGGCTTTACGTTGGGCATCGTTTTTCAAGTCTAGATCAAATGCAGCAGCACGATCCGCATTACCTTCAAATCGGTCAATCTGCTGCTGTACAGCCATCAACTGAGAATCTATTTCATTCACCCGTTGGGCAGCTTGGGCGATCGCAGTGGGATAATTACTTAGTTCTTCCATTGTTAAATAGTGCTGAGTGCTGAGTGCTGAGAAACAAGAGTGCTGAGAGAGAAGAACCCTGCACCTTTGCCTATTTTCTTACGCTACTTCTCGTAGTTGTGATGGGATATTTAATTCTGCAAATGGCAGCGAAAGTTGTTCAGATGGAGGTGCAGCCGCTTGTTCTAAAACTTGGACTTCAATATTTACACTCACTAAAAAACTACCAGAGTCAGTACCAACAGCTTCAGCGATTAACTTAGCAATATCCGGGCGTTTCGCAGTCAGTGGGTCACGTAAAATACACCGATCCCATTCATGCTTGGCAGTCGGATTGAGGTTGAGAATATAATGCTTCATCATGGGACTAACTCTTACATCCATCTTGGGTGAACTCTTTGGCAGAGCGGTTTTGTTCTTCACTCGGCTTTGTGAGCGCTATACCCTATTATAGTACAAACGTTCTAGTATGGCAACATCCTAATTGCTGGTCATTAAATAATTACTAATTCCTAATTAAAAGGGTTTTTATCAGTTAGCGTAAGTCCTATATAAGTTTAATTAGTTACGATTATCACAAATATCTCACCCCGCCCCCAACCCCGC
>PWQB01000729.1 GCA_003556955.1 Nostocaceae cyanobacterium CSSed10_463m | reverse complement strand
CTCTTCCGATCTAGGATGTAATTTTTACGTAAATTATGGCGAATCAAACATTAGGAATGGAACCGCAATTATATAACTACTTACTTTCTGTATCTTTACGGGAACCAGAAATTTTATCTCAATTGCGCTCAGAAACTGCACAGCATCCTATGGGGAGAATGCAAATTGCACCAGAACAGGGTCAATTTATGGCTTTGTTGGTGCAGTTAATGGGAGCAAAAAAAACTTTAGAGGTAGGGGTATTTACTGGTTATAGTGCATTGGTGGTGTCGTTAGCGTTACCTGCGGATGGTCGGGTGGTAGCCTGTGATGTGAGTGAGGAATTTACAGCGATCGCACGTCGTTATTGGCAAAAAGCCGGGGTAGCAGATAAAATTGACTTACATATAGCCCCAGCAATGGAGACATTAGATCAGTTACTAGCCGCAGGTGAAGCAGAAACCTTTGACTTCGCTTTTATTGATGCTGACAAAAGTAATTATGATGGTTATTATGAGCGATCGCTGCAATTAGTCCGTCCGGGTGGCTTAATCGTGATTGACAATGTTCTTTGGTCAGGAAAAGTTGCAGATAGCGCCGTTCAAGACAATCGCACCACCAAAATTCGCGCCCTCAATCAAAAACTGCATCAAGATCAGCGCATTAATCTGAGTTTAGTTCCCATCGCCGATGGTTTAACTTTGGCTCACAAAAAATAGCAAAGAAAGCAGGGTACATGGGGCTGGGGAGAAGACCAGAATTTATCTTTGTGGTGAAGGAATGATTTTTTTAGCACTATATAATAATATAATAATAATTTAAAATTGTGATAAAAAATTATGTTAAAAACTTCACCTGCCTGTCTTGGGCCAATTGCTGATTATTTTAAAGTTATTTCCGAAGTTAGCAGACTTCAGGTTCTGTGCTGTTTAAAGCTAAGTAGCAAAAATGTTACAGAAATTATGGCAGAAACCGGACTTGGACAGGCAAATGTCTCCAAGCATTTAAAAATTCTCGCACAGGCTGGGATTGTGAAGCGGCAACCCCAAGGAGTGAGTGTTTATTATGAAATCATCGATCCGTTAATCTTTGAAATTTGCGAACTGGTATGCGATCGCCTCTCAATTCGTTTAGAACAGCAGTCACAGCAGTTAAAACAATTAGAAGCTTTACGTAGTAGATAAACTCAATGGTGGATATCACAGGCATTTGTGAAATTTGTCTAAATTAGCGTAGAATTTAGACAATATTTGTATTAACCACTCCCCAAAACACCATGTCTGATAACTTCTCTGCTGAAATTAGCTCACGCATTTGCAAGCACATGAACGAAGATCATGCTAATGCGGTACTTCTTTATGCCCAAGCTTTTGGGGGTGTTACAGATGCAACAACCGCAGAAATGCTATCAATTGATGCTCAAGGAATGAACTTGAACACCCAAGTAAATGCAGAAACTTTCCCAGTGCGGATTGAATTTGATCATGTTTTAGTAGACTCAGAAGATGCTCACCAAACTTTGATTGCAATGGTAAAACAAGCACGAGTTCAGGCAAAATAGGAATTGTGTTAGTTAAGCTCTTACTGCTTGTTTTCTTGATACTTTATGAGATTTCAGTTTAGTTGGTGATGCTGTTAGGTTTTCCCACTTTTCTACCGTAGGCTTGTATAACCAATAATCTAATTTAGCATCATCAACATAACCTCTTAATTCTGGATCAGGCCAAATATGAAGGCGATCTAAACACCCTATTTCTCTTGCAGCTTCTTCCATATCGTCCCATTGCCGTTTGAAGTATTCTGCCCATGAATTTCTAGTCATAATGGCAGTCGTAAACTCTAATCCTGCCGCTAACATTCGCTTTCCATTAGTTCCACGAGCGTTGATTGGTTCCCAAAAGATTACCTCTGGGTTAAATTTCATTACTGCATACAAATGTTTTTTAAAATCATCTAAAGTCATACTAGGAGGTGTAGGAGCAACTGCAACATATAATCTACACCCAGCTTCATGACCTTTCATTAAAGCTTTATAACGTTCAGAAGGCAAAGGTGCATGAGGTTCAATCTCTCGACTTAGTTCATCATTTAAGTATGGCAAACTCATACCAATAATGACGTTGCGATTATTGAGAATATCAACGTCATTTACCCATAACGGGCTGCGAGTCAAAATTCTGACTCGTTTATTGTTTTTTAATAACGCTTTAACAGCACCACGGGTAACATCAGCAGTTTGCTTGTTTTGATAAGGATCAGTTCCCGAACAAAGAAGAACTACACCTTTACCTTCTGGTGTTTCATGCCAAGTTTTCTTACGGCTGAGGTTTTTTTCTAATTGCTCAGGTATTTCTTCACGAACAAAGAGATATTTTCCCCAATCCATTTGAGGATCGCTTACTCCATGTTCTCTTAATTCCGCTTGCTTTGTACGAATTGCTGGAGTTGAAGGTACATAACAAAATGTACAGCCATGTAAACACCCTGATGCTACGTTAACTACATAATCACATAAACCTTTTTTATTAAGGGCGCTTTTTTGTAAAGGGTTCGCAATTTTTTCAGTGCCTTTGATGATGGACATAGTGTAAATTTTTATATTATTTAGAGGTTAATTAGTATTTTAGCCCTCACCTCTGAAGCTATTTATGGAAAACATAAGTTTCTAAAAAAATGAAAGCTGTTTAATTCCAGTCTCTTTTATTATATCATTTCTTTGTAAAATGATTTTAGATCCTGTTACTATTTTACCTTTTCTCCAAACTTCTATTTCTTTATCATTTCTAAGTATATTTATATATCTTGTATAATGCTCTCTACTAGCAGGATTACGTTCCATTGTTTCATGACAAATCTCACGAAATTCAATACCTTCTCCATTATTATGTATTAATTCTCGTAATTCTTTATCTAATTTTTCTATACAAAAATCATAACTGTTCTTGGTAATATCAAACATCAAAGATAATTGTTTTTCTTCATAAAAATCAGAAGTTTTAAATCCATATCCGTACAAATCAAAATAATATTGAAAACCTAAATTATTTTCTTGCCAAAAGCTTTCTTTTATGACTTCTAATGCAGTGAGATTTTTTGATAGATGCATCAGGTAATATAAAACTCTTACATCTCCTTTTGGAATTAGTGAAAAAGTAAATACATATTTACTTTTTCCTTTATCTCTAAATAATCTCATAGACTCATTTCTAAGATAACATTGTTCTCCAATTTTGTCTAATCTACTCAAATCGGCTGATTCATAATATCCTTCAGCTTCAAGTAATTTATTAAATGTAATTTCATCTTGTCCTTGTTTGCCAATAATAAATCTTTTCAAATAATCAATCATATATGTATATAGAATTTCAGAACCTTTTAAAGATTGTATTTTCCTAATGCTTTTCATGGAAACATCAGTCCATCCAAAAGGGTCTAAAAAAAAGAATGAGTGACCTTTACGAATATCTACTTTCCAAACACACTCATTTACTAAATTTTCAAATTCACTGCAACTGAATTCACATTCTTCTACTAGCTTTCCAAATTCACCATTATATTCATGTGATTGCTGATTAACTAACTCTCCTAAACCTGCTTTTGGCATTGAATAATTTTTTAAACAATCTAAATGCTCTTGATTATTGTCTATAAAAATAAATTTTACATTTAAATCATACTTGCGCTTGGATTTCTTATACCCTTCTCGAATAGCTTTTATGATCCTAATGGGAGAGCCTTCCCATTCAATATTATTATCTTTATCATCGTACATTCCACCACCACAAAAACCATCTATGAAAGTAAATATTGTTTCTCCATATCTACCTTTTCCATAAAGTGTAAAAATTAGGTTTTCAAGATATGTTTCAAGTATTTGATGCTTGGCTTTAGTATGAGGATCTATTGAGGGAAGCTGACTTCCATCGGCACTCCAGCTTGCTTGTGCTTTACTCATTTTTAATATCTCCAGCAATTATACATAGTAAATAAATATACTATATATAGTTTGAAGAAAATACGCAACTAATAAAAAGTATTTAAGCTATATAGTTACACTGCCATTTATTCTATTTACATAGGCTAATTACAGACAAGCTATGCCTTCGACTCAGTCTATTTATTTAAAAAGCAAATCCCAGAACTACATTTACAGATGTGTGAATGAGTTCCCAATATTCTGTTTCTAGTACACCTACCAAGCCCAAAATACGACTGTGATCAACAGCGCGGATTTGTCCAACATCAATAAAACGGTCTTGGTCTAATCCATTCTTTGCTGTTGCTGTCACATTCACAATATAGGGGGCTTGCTTATTTCCTCGTCGAAATGGCATAACAATCGTCAGTAATCCATACTGATTCATAATGTCATTTTGTACAATCAAACAAGGACGAGTTTTTTGTGCTTCAGCCCCGAATGTAGGATCAAGATTCACCCAACGGATTTCTCCCCGTCGATAAGTTAAGTTATTCCTTGGCATTAATGCCATCTCCAACAACATTATCCCAAGCAGCTATTTCAGCTTGATAATCCTGATCTTCAGCATCTTGCTTCAGGGCTGCAATCATTTCTGCTGCTAAAATTTGGCGACGGTGTTCTGCTAACAGTGCATTAACGTATCCACTGCGGTTTCCCTGTGCATACTGGTCTACAAATCTGAGAATATCTTCTTCTAAGGTAATTGTAACTTTGATCATCAGTCTTACTTTATAGTATGACTTTATTATCTTACTATAATTGTTTATTTTTCTGTCCTTAATAACCAAAAGCCTGTATAAGTCATCCCAGAATCATCTGGTTGGACTAATAAAAAATGCAATCCTTGGCTTTGTTGTTGACGTTGTTGATAAAGCTTTGCAGCAGCTTCCACCTCTGCATCTTCAAACGTCGCCACAATCCATCTATCAACTAAACCAGCTTCTAATATTAAACCATTTGGCTCGCCAGCTATGTAATTTAACGCTACTGGCTGTGCCTCTTCTAACCACCGCGCCAAATACATCGATTTTCTGCCACCATAGATAATGACACCAGGAACTGGGACTGTGGATGCTAAACCCAGATTTATCGGTTTCAAAAACTCTGGTATAGATACAATCGGTATCGGGCGTTGTGCAAACACATCCGCGAGTTCGCCGGCTGAGAGTGTAGCAAACCGCCACTCTTCACCCCAGAGGTTTTCGGGTAATGGTGTTGGGGGTGGTTTATCCAGGGCTAAGGGATATTGCTTTTCTTCTAACCACTGTTTTAACGCCTCAGTGTAGCGGGTAGGTTCGACATCAATATCTAAGTTGTTGGCAGCTGCTTGAATTAAACTCAAAGACTGGGGACGAAATACCTGAATAGTATCTGGTAAGTTGTCATTATCTGCTAACTGAATTTGAGTCGCAAGCCAATGAGAGTTGGCTGCTGACTGGGGACAGGTGGCTGTATATTCAAAGCTACGTGTTGCGTCACAAATCAGCAATTCCCAGAGAATTTGCCCAGATTTATCCTGCACCGGACGACGATAAAAATCAACTTGCCAAATTTTGATCATTTTATAAGAATCAGTATAAATATAAGCATGACAAAAATAAGAACCACTCTGCGCCAATCATTGGCTGTTTTTCGCTATAGCGGACGGGCTATTAGCTTAGTTTGGAATACTAGCCAGATTTTGACCATTATTCTTGCTACTTTAACTTTAGTGGCGGGTCTTTTACCAGCTGCGATCGCCTACATTGGCAAATTAATTGTGGATGCAGTGGTTTTGGCGGCACAAGTCAATGATGGCAATATTACCCCACCTTTATTATATGTGGGCTTAGAAGCAGTGGCGATCGCCCTCCTCGCAGGTAGTCAACGAGGCATTTCTATTTGCCAATCCTTGTTACGGGTGCTACTAGGACAAAAAGTAAATGTACTGATATTAGAAAAAGCCTTGACCTTAGATTTACGCCAATTTGAAGATTCGGAATTTTATGACAAACTCACAAACGCCCGGCGCGAAGCCTCAGTGCGTCCACTTTCCTTAGTAAATCGTACCTTTGGCTTAGTACAAAACGCCCTGTCTCTAGTTACCTACGGAATTTTATTAATAAACTTCTCAGCTTGGGCAGTCATAGTCTTAATTTTAGCAGCAATGCCTTCCTTCATTGCTGAAACCAAATTTGCTGGGCAAGCTTTTCGTTTATTTACTTGGCGTGCGCCAGAAACCCGTCAACAGCACTACATAGAAAATCTATTAGCCAGAGAAGACTATGCCACAGAGGTCAAACTTTACCAACTAGGGGAAACCCTGCTAGAACGTTACCGCAACCTATTTCATCAATTATATGGCGAAGATAGAGATTTAACTCTGCGCCGGGGTTTGTGGGGATATCTCCTGAGTTTAGTGAGTACATCTGCTTTTTATTTAGCTTACGCTTGGATTGTCGTGGAAACAGCAATGGGGAGGATTTCTTTAGGAGACATGACAATGTATCTCACCGTGTTTCGCCAAGGACAATCTACATTTTCTAATGCTTTAACATCAATTGGCGGAATGTATGAAGACAACTTATATTTATCAAATCTCTACGATTTCCTAGAAGAAGAGGTTCCCAAATCTTGGGGTAATGCAACCAGAGGGATAAACCCGGAAGATGGAGTTCGCTTTGAGAACGTATCATTTACTTATCCAGGAAGTTCTCAACCTGCATTAACAGATATTTCCCTACATTTAAAACCGGGAGAAAAATTAGCCATTGTCGGTGAAAACGGTTCAGGTAAAACCACCTTAATTAAATTACTCACCCGACTTTACACCCCAGATTCGGGACGAATTTATTTAGATGGCTTAGACTTGCAAGAATGGGATGTTGATGTATTGCGTCAACGTATTGGAGTAATATTTCAGAACTTTGTGCGTTATCAATTCACCGTCGGCGAAAATATTGGTGTTGGCGACGTAGAACATTTAGAAGACAAACATCGCTGGGAAATAGCCGCCGAGAAAGGTATGGCGCAACCCTTCATTGAAAAACTACCGCAAACCTTCCAAACCCAACTAGGGCGTTGGTTCAAAAGTGGACAAGAACTTTCCGGGGGACAGTGGCAAAAAATCGCCTTAGCCCGTGCATTTATGCGAACAAAAGCAGATATTTTAGTCTTAGATGAACCAACATCAGCAATGGATGCTCAAGCCGAATTTGATATATTCAATCATTTTCGCACACTGACGCAAAATCAGATGGTATTTTTAATTTCTCATCGTTTCTCCACAGTGAGAATGGCTGATAAAATTGCAGTTATCGAAGAAGGTAAAGTTGCAGAACAGGGAACCCACGAAGAATTATTACAAACCGGAGGACGTTACGCCAAATTATTTTACCTGCAAGCTGCCGGCTACAAGTAATTCGTAATTCGTAGTTCGTAATTCGTAATTCGTAATTCGTAATATTACCTTCCTTTTCCCCTCTTCCTTCTCCCAAGGGGAGACGCTACGCGAAGGCGTACTTTGCGCCTTGGCGGTATGCGCTGCGCGCACGCTACGCGAACGTTCCTCTTAAACCAACAACTCCAAAACACTCTCCGCCATATCAAAATTAGCAGTCACATTCTGCACATCACCCAACCCTTCAAGAGTATCAATTAACTTAACAAGCGATCGCCCTTGCTCAAAATCAACAACCTCAATATAATTACTAGGAATCCAGCGTAACTCCACATCATCCACCTGAAAACCCGTATCCCTCAACCTCTGACCGAGAACCTCCAAATTTGACACCTGAGTAAACACCTCAGCCATGTCATCCTCAGTCATCTCATAAAACTCAGCCCCACCTTCCAGAGAAGCTTCCAAAAGCAGGTCTTCATCCTCCACCCCAGAAACCAGACATACACCCTTTTGGTCAAACATCCAGCTAACGCAACCCGTTTCACCGAGATTTCCACCACATTTACTAAAAGCACCACGTAAATCAGCCGCCGTGCGATTACGATTATCAGTCAGGGCTTCAATTAAAATCGCTACACCACCCGGACCATAACCCTCATAGCGAATCGCCTCAAAACTAGCACCATCACCGCAAAAAGTTCCTGCCCCTTTAGCGATCGCCCGTTCAATATTATCATTAGGAATATCAGCCGCCTTAGCCTTATCAATGGCTGTCCGTAGCTGAAAATTTAAGCTGGGGTCTGGTACACCACTTCTAGCAGCAATAATAATTGCTCTAGACAACTGTGCGAAAGTCTTACCCTTTTTGGCATCTACTACCGCCTTCTGACGCTTAATATTTGCCCATTTACTGTGTCCTGCCATAATCTCAAATGATTAACTCTTCCTTCAACACTTCTGTATATATAGCAATACTAAATCAGTTGTGAACCTCTTTACCTCCTCTCTTGGCGAACTTCTCCCAAGGGGAGACGCTACGCGGTAAGCGAAGCTATGCCGAAGGCTTTAGGCGACTTGGCGGTATGCGCTTCGCGCACGCTACGCGAACGATAAATTCATAAATCAAATAGGACAGCTATACTTATTGCCAAGATGCAAAAGACAAAATATTGAATTTTGTAAAAATTACCTCTATTCTCCGATATCTTATGAGACATAATGCACGGCTTTTTTCCATAACCCAAAAATTCAGGAGAAAAAGAAAAAACGTGCAGTACTACTTTAAAAGTTTACTGCTGTTACTGCTAGTGGGCATACTAGCTTTAG